>CAXTSA010000199.1:0-4403 GCA_964246755.1 uncultured Acidobacteriaceae bacterium | reverse complement strand
CGCCGGGCACAGGCGTCACGAAGATTCCGTGCACCCGGACGGAGACGCCGCGGTAGTCGGGCGGCATCGGGGTTGCGGTACCCTGACCGAAGGTCGCGGTAGTCGATAACGCAAGCAGGAAACTCGAAGCAAGCAGGGCACGGCGCATAGGCACCTCGCCCGAACTATACCGCAACTCCCACGATGAGGAAACTGGAATGTCGCAGGATAGTTTTTTATCCTAACCGAGCCCCAGCCGCCTGCCCCTAATACGAACATACCGGCTCTACTTGAAGCCGAGCACCGGGTGCGGCACATAGCTGCTTTCCAGTTTCCCGATCTCCTCGGGCGAAAGCTTCACGTCGAGTGCGGCAACCGCGTCCTCCAGATGGTGCGGCTTGGTCGCGCCCACGATCGGGCTCGTGATGTAGGGCTTCGACAGCATCCAGGCGAGCGCAAGCGCGGCCTGGGACACACCTTTTTTCCGCGCCAGCTCTGTCACTCCGTCGATGACTTTGCGATCGGCCTCCTCGGTGCTCGCGTACATGGTTTTCCCGAACTGGTCGGTTTCGAGCCGCTCGGTGCTTTCGGCATTCGCAGGGCGGGCAAGACGGCCGCGGGCGAGCGGGCTCCACGGGATGACACCGATACCCTGGTCCGCGCAGAGGCCCATCATCTCGCGCTCTTCTTCGCGATAGATCAGGTTGTAGTGGTTCTGCATGGAGACGAAGCGGGTCCAGCCGTGCAGGTCGGCCAGGTACAGCGCCTGCGCGAACTGCCAGGAGTACATGCTCGAAGCGCCGATGTAGCGGGCCTTCCCGGCTTTGACGACATCGTGCAGCGCTTCGAGCGTTTCCTCGATGGGCGTCTCGTAGTCCCAGCGATGGATCTGGTAGAGATCCACATAGTCGGTCTGCAGGCGGCGAAGGCTTGCGTCAATCTCGTTCAGAATGGCTTTGCGGGACAGGCCGCTGCCGTTCGGCTCCTCGCGCATCGGGCTGTGTACTTTGGTCGCGATCACGGTCTGCTCGCGACGTGTGTTGCCTTTGAGGAATTTGCCGAGAACCTCTTCGCTTGAGCCGCGGGAGTACACGTTGGCGGTATCGAAGAAGTTGATGCCGAGATCCAGCGCCTGCTTGAGAAAGGGCTGCGAATCGGCTTCGTTGAGGGTCCAGGCATGGCTGCCAGGCGTGAGCTTGCCTTTGGCCGGCTCGCCGTAGCTCATGCAGCCGAGGCAGATGCGAGAGACGCTAAGGCCTGTCTTGCCGAGGCGGGTGTATTCCATCGTGTGGTCGACTCCAGGGTGAGGTTGCTTGGTAAGATGCCGGGCAGCCCAGGCTTGACTCCGGGCGAGCGTCCGGCGAACTACTCAGGGACGATGCCGTACTTCTCACTGAGAAAAAGCTGGAGGCTGCTCGGGCAGGCGGTCGACAGCTCCTGCCAGGTGAGCAGCTTGAGCCGGGGACGAAACGCTGCGCTTCGGACGGCGCGAAGGACCACATGCCAGGCTGCGATCAGATCCGTGCGGCGCGCATCGAGCATCACGCAAAAGCTGCCGCCGGCACGGTGAGCCGCGAGCACGCCACGTAGGAGCTGGTAGCTCGCGTAGCCTCCGGTCGCTGTACGGGCCAGGGCGTCCGGATCGAAGACCGCTTCGTAGCCGGAAAAGCGAGCGAGCAACGCGGGGGGTGCGGACTGGAAACCGGACTCGGTAAGCTTGGCTTCGACGAGCAGGCCATCGAGTTCCATATCCACCTCGGTGATGTCGATGAGATTGCGCTCGCGCGGAAGCCTGGGGTGCACGCCGAAGCAGGGCCGGCTGCCGGCCGAGACGCCGAGCAGCGCACCGACGCTGCCGGATCGGCCGAGCTGCGGATGGCAGAAGATGTTCATGAGCAGGGCGTCGTAACTGGCGGCGCAGTCGAGCTCGCGCCAGTGCCAGTCGGCACGCGGAAGAGCGCGACGGCCGGCGGTATGCGCCTTACCCAGGCGTGCCCGCCACCCGGGGTCGGCGAGGATAGCGCGATAGCTTCCCGGATGAAAGTTGCCGTGGCGTCCCGTTTCGTCCTCCCCGAAAATGACGCTGGGATGGCGCCCGCACGTGAAGTCATGCAGCAGCGCATGCTTGTTGGCGTAGAGCGTGGCGCGGGCATTCAAGTCGCGGTGCAGGGCCGAGGCGCTACAAGACTGGCTCGGAAGCTGGGAGCGGGGAAGACTCACAAACGCGATGTTAGGCGAATAAATAGCGAAAATCAAGTGGACATCCGCGGCGAACTGCGCCCGTCTGCTCGAGAGGCTTTTACAAAACGGTACGCCCGCACCTGCGAAAGTCGTTCCATGGCCGGAAGCGAGGCAGGGCCGCTAAGATGAAGACGGCCCCGGATCGCTCGGGGAAGAGATCGCAGCGGAACGGGAGCGGGGACGATGCCGTCAGCGGATGATACAAAGCGTCAGGCAGCAGAGCGCAGCATGGGCTACGTGCGGGATGGTATGCGTGTGGGGCTGGGCACAGGCACCACGTCGAAGTTCGTATTGGAGCTGCTGGGCGAGCGAGTGCGGGCCGGGCTAGCGATCGTGGGTGTGCCGACGTCCAATGCGGCGGCTGAGTTGGCGCGGCAGGTTGGGATTCCGCTGGCCACGTTTGCCAAAGTCGGGAAACTGGACATCGCCATCGATGGCGCGGATGAAGTGGGGCCGGGCCTGGCGCTGATCAAGGGCGGCGGCGGGGCGCTGCTGCACGAGAAGATCGTGGCGACCGCGGCACGGGAGTTCATCGTGGTGGTGGGCGAGGGCAAAGTGGTGCCGATGCTGGGCAAGTTTCCGCTCCCGGTGGAGGTGGTGCCGTTTGCCGGGCCGCTGGTTGGGCCCAGGCTTGAAAAGCTGGGCGGCGCGCCGGTTCTGCGCAAGCAGGGCGACGAGTTGTTCCTGACGGATGAGGGGAACTGGATTTTCGACTGCTATTTCGAGTCGATTCCAGACCCGGAGAAAACGGCGGCGCAGATACGCGCGATTGTGGGTGTTGTGGAGCACGGGCTGTTTCTCAATACCGCCACCAGAGTGATTGTGGCGGATGCCCAGGGCGTAAGCGTTATGGAGCGGTGAAGGGCGAAACGCAGATACTTTGGCGTAAGCGCTACCGGCTTCCGGGACACAGCCCTGTAGCGCAGGATGGCCCAACGTAGTAGAGGACGACCGACGTGCCGGGTGACCGATGGAGCGGGTGGGTTTTACAGGCCGCAGCCGTAGCTTGCATCGAATACCATGGGTGAGTGAGACGGACACGCTTGCGCGCAGACAAATCTGTGCGAGGGCGAAAAAAGAGGAGAATGGCATGCAGATTGGTTTGGTGGGCCTGGGCCGCATGGGCGCGAACATGGCGAAGCGCCTGATGAAGGGTGGTCACGATGTGGTGGTGTCGGACCTGAGCGAGAAAGCGGTGCAGGATCTGGAGGGCGCGGGCGCGAAGGGCTCGACCTCGCTCGAGGATTTCCTGGGCAAGTTGCAGAAGCCGCGCGTGGTTTGGCTCATGGTGCCGGCCGGCGCGGTGGACAGCATGATCGAGAAGGTTGTGCCGCATCTGGAGAAGGACGACATCCTGATCGACGGCGGCAACTCGTACTACATCGACGACATTCGCCGCTCGAAGGACCTGGAGCCAAAAGGCATCCGATATCTCGACGTAGGCGTAAGCGGCGGCGTGTGGGGCCTGGAGCGCGGCTACTGCATGATGATCGGCGGGCAGGCGGAAGCAGTGCAGTACCTCGATCCGATCTTTAAGACGCTGGCGCCGGGCCGCGGCGATGTGCCGCGTACCAAGGGACGCGAAGGCAAAGAGTCGACGGCCGAGGAAGGCTACCTGCGCTGCGGTGAGGTCGGCGGCGGCCATTTTGTGAAAATGGTGCACAACGGCATCGAGTACGGCCTGATGGCGGCGTATGCCGAAGGACTGAACATCCTGAAGAACGCGAACATCGGCAAGCAGAAGGAGCAGGAGCACTCGGCCGAGTTGACCCCGCTGCGTGACCCGGGGCACTACATGTACGATTTTGAGCTTGAGAACGTGACAGAGGTTTGGCGGCGCGGGTCGGTGATTTCGTCATGGCTGCTGGACCTGACGGCGGCGGCGCTGGTGCAGCAGCCGGACCTGGGCAACTATGGCGGGCAAGTTTCGGACTCAGGCGAAGGCCGCTGGACGACGATTGCGGCGATCGACGAAGGGGTGCCGGTTGACGTTCTCAGTGCGGCGCTGTTTTCGCGGTTTTCCTCGCGTGGTAATGGGGAGTTCGCCAATAAAATCCTGTCGGCGATGCGATTTGGTTTTGGCGGCCATCTGGAGGAGACAAAGGCCGGTAAGTAAAACTGCCTTCGCGGCTGGCGGCCCCAACGGGGGCCGTTTTGTGGGCGTGGGGGACACACCTCTGTGG
>CAXTSA010000198.1:962-5694 GCA_964246755.1 uncultured Acidobacteriaceae bacterium | reverse complement strand
GGACCTTCTCTTTGAGTCGCAAACAGCGCACAGGAAAACAAAACATCTGCCATCAACCCAGGAGAAACCGCCATGCCGGAAAACAAATACAGCGTCCTCAAAGGCACTCCCCTCTCCGGCGCCATCTCGGCAAACTCCCGCCCTCACTACCTGATCGAGGTGCAGGCAGGGGCCGCCCAATGGCAGATCGCCGTCAACGTCGAGTCCGATACGGGCTCGGGCTCGGGCGCTGAAGTCCTCTACCACATCGACGAGAACTGGACGCCGCCTGACCAGGCCGCGCTCGAAGCCCTGCCGCTCGGAGCGACAGTGCTGGCCGGCAAAGACGCCGACCCCGCCATCGACTACCTGCGCAGCCGCGCAAACGGGCAGCCGCTCATCACACGCGCCGCAATGACGGACTTGCCGCTGCCGGGCAAAACCGCCTCCCAGAACCTCCAAAACGCAGTCATCCAGCTACTCAACCAGGCCGTAGCGGATGAAAACGGCATCATCTACGCTTTCGGAGCCCAGTACACCTCGGGCAACGGCATCCACGACATCCACATGAATCAGGGCAATCCCCCAAGCAATCACGGCAGCGACAACGGCGTATGGCAGGACGGCCTGCTCGTCCTGTCCATGTCCGGTTCAGAGGCCGGCGCGGCGCAATGGGTCGCGATCTACATCGCCTTCCAGGAACAGATCTGGTCTACCGACGCAAACGGCAATCCCGTAAGCGCATGATCTCGTGGCCAGGTATCGACCGGCTTGTCCTGCTGACTTACAGGAAGAGAGCCGCCAGAACCGGATCCTCTGTTATCGATTGCCCCACATCTTGCTTTGAGATGCGGGGTCACATCCTGCATCCCCACAGAACAACCAAGCTCAACGCAGCGTCACGGAAATCCTGCGCGCATCCCCGCCCGCCGTCTCCATCACGATCTCCCCCGCGGCCCGGCGCTGAATCGATGGAAACTTCTCCCCCCACTCCACCAGCACCAGCGCATCGTCCTCCAGCAGCTCCCCGATCCCCAGCTGCTCCACCTGCCGCTCGGTTTCAAGCCGGTACAGGTCCAGGTGGTACAGGTACACGGGCTTGCCTCCGCGCTCCCCCTCGTACTCGTGCACCAGGGTGAACGTCGGGCTCGTCACCTCATCCCGCTCGGCCGCGCCCAGCGCCTCGGCGATCCCCTTCACCAGCGTCGTCTTCCCTGCCCCCAGCGTTCCAGTCAGGATCAGCAGTACCGGCAGCGTCAGCGCCTCGAGTATCTGGGCACCCAGGCCGATGGTCTCAGCAGCGCTCCCCGTGTGGAACTCCAGCTTGCGCACAGCCAGCTCTTCGGTCATTTCGGCAACCCCTCCCACCAAACATACCCGTCTTTGCATCGAGGGCGGTAGCGAAAAGCCTTCCACAAATTTGCCAGTACATCCGTTACCAGCAAGGTATGCTCGTCCTGCTCCCGAACCGCGAAACCCGCGGCAAGCCCGTGCAGGTACACCGCGGCTTCGACCGCCTCCTCCGGCTGTTGCGGATATTGCGCAATCACCCCCGCCACCAGCCCGGTCAGCATATCGCCGGATCCGCCTTTTGCGAGCCCCGGGTTGCCGGTCGTGTTCACCGCGACCATGCCGCTCGGATGAGCGACCAGCGTCCGCCAGCCCTTCAGCACCAGGGTGACGTTGTACTCGGCCGCAAACCGCCGCGCCAGCCCAATCCGGTCTTTCTGGACCTCTGCGATCGAAAGCCCGGCGAGCCGCGCCATCTCCCCCGGATGAGGCGTCAAGACCACGCGCCTCGCATCGCGGCCCGCTCGGTCGCGGAACCGCCCCATGTCCTTCGCCACAAGATTCAAGGCATCGGCGTCGAGCACCAGCGGCGCCTGCTCCTCGACGCCGACCCGGTCAAGCAGCGCATAAACCAGAGACGCCGCCTGCTCGCTCTCGCCCAACCCGGGCCCGGCCGCAATCACCGTTTTCTTCTTGAGCAGGGAGTCCAGCCCCTCGCCAAAAAAGCTCACGTCGAGCTGCCCCTGCCCGTCCTCCGGCAGCGGCGTGGTCATCAGCTCCGGCGCGACCAGCGCCACCGTGTTCAGGATCGACGCCGGCACTGCCGCCGTGACCAGGCCGGCCCCGGCGCGCAACGCCGCGAGTGAGGCCATCGACGGCGCCCCGGCTTTGCCGTGGCTTCCCGCGAACAGCACCACGTGCCCATGCCGGCCCTTGTTATCATCCGCCTGCCGCTTCGCCTCCGTAATTCGCTTGGCCGAGCCTGTCCAGCGCAGGTTCTGCGTGGAGACAACCGCATCCTCAGGCGAACCGATCTCCGCAACCACGATCGGCCCCGTCGCCGAACCGGTCAGGTTTCCGAATGCATGGGCCAGCTTCGGCGCGGTAAACGTCACGACCGCATCGGCCCGCACTACCCCATCCTGTTCGTACGCCAGCGAATCGGCATCCCACCCGGACGGCAGGTCGACCGCGACTACCGGCGTCGGCATCGGCCCGATCAGGTCGCGCATTGCCGCCGCCAGTCCCTTCAGCGGCGGCTTGAACCCGGTGCCAACCATCGCATCGAGGATCAGATCGGCCCGCGCGAACAGCGCCCCCAGGGCAGGCTCGCTCAGCTGCGCCTCGGACGCGATCTCGGTGACCGAAACCCTGGGCTGCGACCGGCGATACATCTCCAAGGCATCGCCGCGCAACTCATCCCGGCGACCCAGCAACAGCGCGTGCGTCTCCAGCCCCGCATCCGCCAGCGCCTTGCAGGCAATCAGCCCGTCCCCGCCATTGTTGCCCTTCCCGCAAATCGCAACGATGCGGCGAGCCTCGGGGAACTCCGCCAGCACAAACCGGGCCACTGCCGCGCCCGCATGGGCGGCCAGGTGCAGCGTCGGTACTCCAAACATCTCGCTCGTCACGCGATCGGTCTCGCGCATCTCCGCAGCCGTAAGAATTTTCATGAGCCCTCACGCGAAACGGCCCCTTTGCGGAGGCCGCTCGACCGTACTACGGGCTTGAGCATTTCTCCTCCACATCCAGGCCAGCCAGCGACACTCGGCGTGGCTTTTCTGTCGAGAAAAGTCACAAGCCTCAACTCTTCGTGGACACACTTCGGGGACACACCTAGAGAAGAATGCTCTAGGATGCCGGTTTTACCGCGAGGCGTTCCCCGGGATGGGAAGACCGCTGCCCTCACGCGAGGCAAAGTAACTGTGGTCCCACATATTCTTGTAGAACAAGCCGGTCAGCTCGGCCGCCTTCGGCCCGAAGGTCGGTCGGCCGCCCTCGAGAAAAACGACCGTCACGATACGCCCATACTGCTGCGTGTCGGCGAAGCTCGCGAACCAGCCGAAACGCGTTCCGTTGTTCGAGCAGGTTCCCGTCTTCCCCATCACCGGGAACTGGTTGAACGATGCCTTGAGCGACCGCGCCGTGCCCCAGCCAACCGCCCCAGCCATCCCCGGCTCGATCTCCGGAATCAGGTTCTTGATGTTGAGCGTGCGCTTGATCCGCGGCTGAAAAGCCGCGATTGCCTCCGGCGTCGTGGGGTGCTGCAGGTAGTAGAGCGTGCCGCCGTTCGCGATCGAGGAGACCAGGGCCCCCAACTGCAGCGGGGTCATTGATACGCCCTCGCCGAAGGAGCACATCCGCCCCACGCCGCCTTTCGAGTCCGGCAGCGGCTGCGATGGATACACGCCAAGTTGCTCATTCGGGATGTCATAGCCCGCCAGCTCGCCCAGGCCGAACTGGTTAGCATAGTGCCGCACCCGGTCAAAACCGAGCCGCCTGCCCAGAACCTCGAAATACGGATTTACCGACCGGGCCAGCGCATCCGTCAGGTCCAGCGAGTAGTGCCCGCCCAGGTTGACCTGCGTGTCCTTCGTGATAATTCCTTCGGAAAGCGCCGCGAGCGCGACCGATACCTTGATCGTCGAGCAGGGCTCAGCGCCGCTCGAGAGCGCGAGCTTCTGGTTCACCATGGCCAGGATTCGCCCATTATCCGGGTTGATGGCGACCACCGTGCCGTACATGTTTCCGAGCGCGTCGATCGCGGCCTGACGCACCACCGGATTTTCGCCCGTCGTGATGTCGCCCTGGCTGACATCGGTATTGGTGAACGAGTCCGCGGTAAACACCTCACCGTAATGGTGGCGGACAGAAACCCGGCGATACCGGCCATTGCGGCCGCGCACCAGCCGAGTCCTGGTCGTCGTAACCGTCGATGCCGTCATGTAGCGAGCCCCGCTCCGGCCGGCAACACGGCGGCTGTGCTCAAGCGAAACAAGCTGGCGGCGAACACGCGGGCTTTCCTGCACGTGTGCCACCCGGCCGTGGTGGCGCCGAATGCTGGCCGTGGCAAAACTGCTGAGGGGCAGCAAAAGCAATGCAAAAGCTGCGAACAAACGCAGGAATGGTCTCATTCAGCTACTCTCGAAATCTGCCGCAGAGCGAACCCCGCTGCAAAACCCGGCGAAATCGCGCCGGAGCGTCATTGTTGGTCTGCTACGGCGCATCTGCCGCCCCAATGGGGAAAGGGCAATCTGTCGGCCCATTCCCCACAGCCATTCGGCAAACGCAGGATCGATTCCCCACGGGATGCACTCACTCTAGCAAAGCTTTCTGCCGGCGCAAGCAAAAGTGTGCCCCTCTAGTTACCTTCGCGTCCTAATTGCCGCCCCGCCGCATGTACGCAGGCACGTCCAGCTCGTCTTCCTCGAAACTTCCCGGCTGCTCGACGCTCGCAAATGGC
>CAXTSA010000198.1:0-952 GCA_964246755.1 uncultured Acidobacteriaceae bacterium | reverse complement strand
CTTGGATGCAGGCTCCGACGTCGCCTCCTGCCGGTCTTCGGTGAAGAAGGAAAGAGGGGCCTGCTCGCGGGGAAGGAAAATCTCCTGCTCGTCGAGCAGCGCGCTCTCCCGCATCGGCGTGCGACTGGCCGGCGTCCCGCTGTCTTCCAGTTCACTGGCAAATCGCGGTTTCGAGGCCGGCGCGCTCGGAGCCGGAGGCGCTACGAGAGCTTTGGTGGCATTCGCCTGCGCCACCGCCACCACATCCCGCTTGCCGGAGCTCCCTTGCCGGAACCCCGTCGCAATCACCGTGATCTTCACGTCATCGCCCATCGTCTCATCGAGCACGGCGCCGAAGATGATGTTCGCATCCTTATGCGCGGCGCTCTGGATCAGCGTCGACGCGGCATTGACTTCGCTCAGCTTCAGCGACGAAGATCCGGAGATGTTGATCAGGATGCCACGCGCCCCGTCGATCGCCCCATCCTCGAGCAGCGGCGAAGCCATCGCGGCCTGCGCGGCGGCGATCGCGCGGTTCTCGCCCGCGCGCTGCGCCGTGCCCATGACGGCATAGCCCATACCCGCCATCGTGGTCTTCACGTCCGCGAAATCCCGGTTAATAATCCCGGGGATCGTAATGATGTCCGAAATCCCCTGCACCCCCTGCCGAAGCACATCGTCCGCCACCCGGAAACTCTCGAAAAACCCGGCATCCTGCGCCACCGCCAGCAGCTTCTCGTTCGGGATCACGATCATCGTATCGACCGCGTCGAGCAGCTCCTGCATCCCGCGCTCCGCCTGCGCCATCCGGCGCTTGCCTTCAAACCCGAACGGTCGCGTCACCACCGCCACCGTCAACGCCCCCATCTCGCTCGCGAGCGACGCAATCACCGGCGCCGCTCCGGTACCCGTGCCGCCGCCCATGCCCGCCGTCACAAACACCATATCGGCGCCTTCGAGCGCTTCAATAATC
>CAXTSA010000197.1:0-5703 GCA_964246755.1 uncultured Acidobacteriaceae bacterium | reverse complement strand
TTTTCGGGGCATGTTTTCGAAGTCGCGCCGCCAGTTCTCAACGCTCTCGGCGTTCGCAACGGCATTGTGATATGCGCCAGCTTGAGAGACCTTTGAACGTTCGCCTAGCCTTGACCAAATACTGCGGGTTGGGTGCGAATGCCTTCGGCGTCGTAGCTCGAGATCCCCTGCTTTTCGCCGGGGGGTGAGAGCAGAAGCGACAAGGTATTCCATTACGGCAATGTCGGGACGAGCCACATCGGCAAGGCTCGGCGTCGCTGGCAGCGCAGCCGATGATTGAGCAAAGACAGCAGGGACGAGCGAGGCAAAGGAGACGAGGAGAGTGCGCGACATCGCGAACTTGTACATCCGAAACATTACAAACGAATGGCAAGGCGGAGACGCGCAGCCTGAGGCTAAGCCACCGGCACGGGTTGGGCGCAGTGGGCGCAGCGGCTGGCGGCGAGGGGTATCTCGCTGAGGCATTCCGGGCAGTTCTTGTTTGTGGCAGGCTCGGGAGCGCCATGGTGCAGGCGCTTGAGCAGGGTATTGAGCGGCAGGACCACGAAGAAGTACATGGCCGCGGCTACGAGGAAGAAGTTGATCGTGGCGTTGAGGAAGTTGCCGTAGGTGATGTGGCCGCCGTGGACATTGACGAAGAGGTGGGAGAAGTCGGGCTGCTTGACGATGGCGGCGAGCAGGGGTGTGATGATGTCCTTGACCAGCGAGTTGACGATGGTGGTGAAGGCAGCGCCGATGACGACGGCGACGGCGAGGTCGACGACGTTGCCGCGCAGGATGAAATCGCGAAAGCCTTTCAGCATGGGGAGTCTCCTCGTGGGCAGATCTTTTTTGTAGTTCGAGCTTCGCTGGGGAAGACGCTGGCGCTCGCAAGCAAGTTACGCGACTAGCTTAGCGAGGGCAAGGAGAAATGCTTGTCCGCAAGGTGCTTTCGTTTGTGAGACCGAGTTTTCGCGGTCTGTTGCGGCCGGGTTGCCGCTGCGTGGTGCTGGGAGAGCGCTGGAGCTCACACTGATTTAACGATGGGGAGAGTGAAGGTTTGCCGGTGGCGAAGCGGGGCGGAGCTGCTGCTGGACGGCGGCGCAGGGCTTGCGGTACTGGGCGATGAAGTGGGCGGAGAGGAAGAAAGCGAGGGCGGCGAGGATGGCGGAGCCTGCGGCAACGAGCCGGGGCTCGACGCGTCGATCGCTGCCGGCGCGCGAGAGCGCGCGGAAGGAAAAAACGAGCAGGGTGGCGGCGCAGATGGCAAGCGCGGTGAGCTGCGGCAGCTGCTCGCAGAGGACCATACCGCGCGTGGGCCAGGTAAGGAAGACGACTGAGCCGGCGAGCAGGGTGGAGATGACGAGCAGGGCGGCATCTGGAAGGCGCTTGCGTGTGCGAGGGCCGCGCACGCGCCCCCTGCCCCTGCGCGACTGGCCCGTGCGCGACGGTGCGCTCAAGCCGGTTGCGGCACGGAACCGACGTCGGCCGTGGCAGGGGACAGCTCCATTGCGGAGACGGAGGTGACGGAGGGCGAGTGGAGGACGCCTCGCTCGGTGATGATGGCAGTGATGTAGCGGGCCGGGGTGACGTCGAAGGCGGGGTTTTCGATGTCAACGTGGTGCGGGGTTTGCTGCCGGCCGCCGTGGTGGGTGACTTCGCTTGCGGAACGCTGCTCGATCTCGATGGCCTCGCCCGTGGGGGTCGCGGTATCGACGGTGGACCAGGGGGCTGCCACGTAGAAGGGGATACCGTGCTCCTTGGCGAGAATGGCGACGCCGTAGGTGCCGATTTTGTTGGCGACGTCCCCGTTGGCGGCGATGCGGTCGGCGCCGACGACGACGGCCTGGATTTTGCCCTGGCGCATGAGGGTGGCGGCCATGTTGTCGCAGAGGACGGTAGTGGGGATGCCGTCGTGCATCATTTCCCAGGCGGTGAGGCGAGCGCCCTGGAGGAAGGGGCGGGTTTCATCGGCGTAGACGCGCAGGGTGGCGCCTTCGGACACGGCGGAGCGGATGACGCCGAGAGCGGTGCCGTAGCCGCAGGTAGCGAGCGCGCCGGCGTTGCAGTGGGTGAGGATGCCGCCTTGTTTGGGGAGCAGCGGAGCGCCGTGGGCGCCCATAGTGCGGCAGGCGGCGATGTCCTGCTCGTACATGGTCCGCGCTTCCTGGACGAGGCCTGCCTGGACGGTCTGGACGGTTGCATCGGGGGCGCCGGCGAGAGAGTTGAAGCGGTCGCGCATGCGGGCGATGGCCCAGAACAGATTGACCGCGGTGGGGCGGGTGGCAGCGAGGGTCGCGCAGATGCGGTCGAACTCGGGGCGGAGCGCGGCGAGATCCAGCGCGCTGCTGGTTTGAACGCCCAGGGCGACGCCCATGGCGGCGGAGACGCCGATGGCGGGGGCGCCGCGGACGACCATAGTGGTGATCACGTCGGCGACCTGCCGGTAGGTGGTGGCGAGGACGTAGGTTTCTTCAAGCGGAAGCTTGGTCTGGTCGAGGAAGCGGACGCCCGCGTTGGTCCATTCGAGGGTGGGGATCATGAGGAGTAGTTTACCGGAGCCGGTCGATTGCATCCCGGAAGTCGGTTCAGGCGTGGACCGTGACCTGGCCGACAAAAACAAGGCAGCCGTTCGGGTCGCTGATGTGGAATTCGGTCATACCGTACTCGCGGTCGAGCAGGTCGCGAATGCGGTACCGATCTTGAATGTGCTGAGGTGCTGCCATAAAGGTTGAATGTCGGAAACCTCGATATAGATCTCGACATGGCCTGCGAGAGCTCTAATAGCTTGCTCAAAAGCAGCTGCTTGCAGGTGGATGAGCCGGCCGTTTCGCTCAATCATGGCGTAGTCGGGGGTATGCATCGGGGTGGTGAAGCCGAGAACCGAGGCATAGAAAGCGATCGTCTCGTCGATGTCTCTTACGGTCAGCATGGGGTTGATGTTCTCAGTGACTGTTGAGCTCATGGTTGCTTCCCGTGGCTGCCTAGTGCGGAACCTTAAGAAAGCTCACTCAAACAGGGTGAGAGCCGACTTTCTGCTGAGCTTACCTGTTCCGTCACGCCGGATTGTCCTCGTCGAACTCGGCGAACAAGTCCGGCAGGTCGAGATAAATCGGAGTGCCGGCTACTTCAAAGCGCGTTACCTGCCGAACTGGAGCGTCCGCACGGTAAGCAAAGCCTACACGCGTCTCCGGATCAATGACCCATACATTCGGCGCGCCCATGCTCAGGTAATCGTGCAACCGCTTCTGCATGCCGGCAAAAGTATCGGAAGGAGAAAGAATCTCGATAAGGATCAGCGGCGGTTCCATCAGGATTTCCGGATGGTGACCATAGTAGTCGACGACAACATCCGGCAAGCGAACCCGTGTCGGTGAAACTTTCATGCGAGACTCGACACCAACCGTGATCTTCCACTCTTTCCTGTGCTGGTGGACCAGCTACTCAGGCTGACTTGCAGGTTCGAATGGGTCCATTGAACCACCGGCTTCTCCTTCAACTGCCCGTCGATGTACTCGACGTCGGGATCGTAATCCGTGCGCAGGTAGTCTTCCAGGGAAACGAGCGTTGTTGTCGCCATTGGACCCTCGCTTTGCAGCCATATTCGCTATCTACGGTGAGTATAGCTGTCTCGTTTTGCGCGGGAGGTGCCGCAGTGCAGCGAAGCTATACTGAGGGGCATGCTGGCTCCCGTGAGATTCCTGTGGAATGCGACGCGTGGGCACAGGTGGCGGCCGTGGCGGAGCCCATATGTGCGGTGGCGCGTGGAGACCTACTCAGGGATGCATGCGGAGACGATGACGGGGCGCGATGTGCTCGTGTTTACCTGGCGGGAGCGGGGGGCGCTGCTGCGTTTTTTGCGCTGGACCGCGGAGATGGATGCTGGGGAGAAGGTGCGTGAGGATGCGTGAGGGGCGTTTGGGTCATGTGGCGGGCCTGTGCGCCCTGGCGCTGGGAATCGCGAGTTCGGCGGGGGTCGGAGCGCAAGCTGTCCCGCCGGGTCAGGCTGCGCCGGCTCAGGCTGCGCCGCCGAGCAGGCTGGGGGAGCGCCGACGCTGCGTGTGAACACCAACCTGGTGCTGGTGCCGACGCTGGTCGAGGGGGCCAAGGGCGAGGTGGTGTATGGGTTGGGCGCGGATGCGTTCGCGCTGATGGATAATGGGGTCCCGCAGAAGATCCATGTGGATGACGACCTGGATACAACGCCGGTGTCGCTGGTGGTGTGCCTGGAGAAGGGCCGGACGAGCGGGCTGGAGTTTGCGAAGTTCGCGCGGCTGGCGCCGTTGCTGAACCTGTTTCTGGGGGAGGGGAACGGGGAGGTGACGCTGGTCGAGTTCGATTCGCAGCTGGAGTTCCGGGAGAACTGGACCACCGATACGGACCTGATCGATGGGGATCTGCGGGAGTTGCAGCCGGGGGATGGCGGGGCGGCGCTGCTCGATGCCGCGGGCTACTCGATCGGGCTGCTGGAGGCGCGGCCGCCGGAGCGTCGTCGCATCCTGTTGCTGGTGAGCGAATCGCGCGATCATGGGAGCAAGCGGGTGTCGGCACCGGAGCTGGTGCAACGGATTGGGACGAGCAACACGCTGGTGCTGAGCCTGACGTGGTCGCCGGCGAAGGCGGAGTTTCTGGACCAGTTGGTGAACCCGGGGTCGGGCTCGCTGCTGGAGTTGGCGGTGCTGGCGGCGAATGCGATGAAGGCGAACGCGGCGAAGTCACTGGCGGTGATGAGCGGCGGGGAGGCGATGAGTTTTACAAGCGAGCGGGCGTTTGAGGAGCGGGTGTCGGAGATGGCGAGTCATGCGCGAAACCGGTACATGTTGAGTTTTCATCCCGCGGAGTTGACGCCCGGGCTGCACCGATTGCAGGTGGAGTTAAAGGGTGAGGTACCGGGGCGGGTAGTCGCGCGGACGGATTACTGGGCGGTGCCGCAGAGTGGAGACAAGCCTTGATCGCGAGCCAGACGAGGGAGCATGTGGGCGGCGGGTGTAGAAAAGAGGTGTTCGTGATGCAAGAAGGTGCTCGTGGGAGTGGTTGCAGATCTTCGCGAGGGGATTCAGGACTTCGTTGCGCCTGAGGGGAAAGAGATCGGCGCGCGATTGGAGGCTTTTGCCCAGAGCCGGCACGAAAGGATGGAAGGGCTCGCCCGAAGTCAGGGCGCGATCGAGGCAGGGTTGGTTCAGGGGATTGTTCAGCCGGAAAAGCAGCTCATGCTGACCATGAAAGTAGCGCTTTTGTCGCGGTTTGTCGCAGCACGATGAGCAGCTCCAGAAGAAAGTCAATGCGGTGCAAGAGACCGCACAATAACAGCATTTTTGGATTGGAAGGCGATGGGCGAAACAGCAAAGTTGCAAGCCGCCGACGGGCACGAGTTGGATGCGTACGTGGCGAAGCCGGAAGGGACGCCGCGGGCGGCACTGGTAGTGCTGCAGGAGGCGTTTGGCGTGAACCACCATGTTCGCGCGGTGACGGACCGGTTTGCGCGGGAGGGCTACCTGGCGGTGGCGCCGGCGCTCTTTGATCGATACCAGCGCGGGTTCGAGGTGGGCTATGATGCCGAGGGCCTGCAGAAAGGCATCGCGATCGCGATGGGCATGGACATGGACTGGGCGGCGGCCGATACGCTGGCGGCGGTCGTGTACGCACGGGAAGAGTATAAAACCCAGGTCGGCGCTGTGGGGTACTGCATGGGCGGTTCTCTGGCCTGGATGGCCGCGACGAGCA
>CAXTSA010000196.1:0-5709 GCA_964246755.1 uncultured Acidobacteriaceae bacterium | reverse complement strand
GGCCTACGCCGAACAACAGGACGACGATGCCGCGCAAGGAGGCTATTCCGTGCAGGTCAAACAGGTTGACCCGCATGCCGGCGAGCCCGAAGAAGATCGGTGCGAAGAAGGAGACGGTAAGCGCCTGGATGCGCTCCTTGAGAGCCACTGTAGCGCGCGGCGCGCGGCTGAGCAGCAGGCCGAAAACGAAAGCGCCGAGCAGCGGGTGCAAACCGATGGACGCAGTGGCAACGGCCGACACACTGACCAGCAGCAGGATGAGAGAGAGCTCGCCGTTAGCAATTGCTGTCGTATCCGCGACGCGCCGCATGGCCCAGAAGGTGAAGCGCCGCCCCGCCGTGAGCATCAGCGCGAAAAAACCGAGTGCAAGCGCAGTGGATTTCGCTCCCGCGATCCAGGGATTGCTGCCCTGGTGCAGCGAGGACAAAACGGCGATAAGCGGCCATACCAGCACTTCGCTGGCGATGCCAGCCGCGAGCAGGACCTGGGCGTAGTCGCGGCGCAGCGCTTCCCGCTCGATCAGCAGTTTGGCGACGACGCTGACGGCGGTTACCGAGTAGACAAGGCCCAGGAAGAACCCGTCGGCGGGGGCGCGGTGCAGGAGCTTGACAGCGACAAGGGTTGCAAACACGAGCGAACCGCCGATGGCGCCCGCGGCTGCGAGCAGCCCGGGGGCCGCCTTCTGCCGCAGGATCACCAGGTCCGCTTCAAGGCCCGCGATCATGAGCAGGAGGATCGCGCCGATCCACGAGAGCAGCGACATGCCCTGCGCGACGACGGCATTGCCGAACAGCGCGTGGAACGCAGCCGGAAACAACGCGCCCAGAACGGAGGGACCGATCAGAAATCCGCCCAGCAGTTCGCCTAGCACTTCCGGCTGGCCCAGCCGGCGCGCCAGCTCGGCAGCGGCGCGCGTGGTGAGCAACAGGAGTGCGAACGCGAGGAGGGATAAAAGGATCTCTTGCTCTGTGAGACTGTGCATGGGCGCGCCTTCACTCCAGGGAGGACAGGAGATTTCCGGTTGGATGCGAGCCCGCGTGGGTGTTGCCCCAGGGTTGCGGGAGGGCAGGGCGGAGTGAGTCATCTGGGGATTTCTGAGTAAACTACATATGTGAAGTGCCCAGGAGATAGGTTGAGTTATAAGAAGATATTACTTCTTATGAGTGTGTCAGAGCGCGAGGATTCTTCGGAAGGATAGCTCTAAGGCCAGGTCCCTGCGGTTGGAGGCAACCAGTCACGTGGTGGCGTTGATTGATTCAGCAAGTGCGTGAGGGCATGCAACGTAACCGTCGCGGCATATTACTTGTGTCCGGTAGGTGAGGTTCTGCGCTTACCATTATCGTAAAAGAAGAGCCAACGCGCTTTCATCGCGGGCAGCATCTTACCTTTGAAGCACGGCTGCAATCGCCTGACTTCCACATTACCTTTACTCTTCGAGGCTCACCCATGTCTACGGTACGCACCCTTGTGGCGAAACCACTTATCGCCGCCCTCGCACTGTTATCGCCCCTGCCGTTTGCCCACGCTCAGGCCGCTTCCGCCCCGCCGAGCGACGCTCAACTGCTCAGCCAAACTGATCCCGACATGGCCGGAGTGGTTTTGCTTTACGATGCGATCAAGGGCGCGCCCATCCTCAACCTCAGCGCCTCGGATGCGCGCCAGCAGTTCGCTCCAGAGGACGCGGCAAAGATACTTGCCCGGGGCCTGGGCAACGTCGCCTCGCCGACCGCACTGGGCAAGGTAACCGACGGTCTCGCAATCCCTGGCCGCGATGGAAACCAGATTCCCGTCCGTATCTACACCCCGGCCGGCGATGGGCCATTCCCGGTAATTACTTATTATCATGGCGGAGGGTTTGTTATCGCGACGATCGATACCTATGATGCCAGCGCCAGAGCACTTTCAAAGTACGCGAACGCCATCGTCGTCTCGGTCGAGTATCGCAAGGCGCCGGAAGCGCCGTACCCGGCGGCGCTCCACGATGCTATTGATGCTTACACCTGGGTGACGGGGAACATCGGCACCTACAACGGAATAAGTGCAAAGGTCGCTGTGGCTGGAGAAAGCGCGGGCGGCAATCTGGCGACCGAGGTAGCGATCGCCGCCCGCGACCAGAATCTCCAGCGGCCTACTCACCAACTGCTCGTGTATCCAGTGACAAGCAGCAACGTCAACCAGGCTTCTGACCTGCTGTATACCAGCAGCCAGCTCCCGTTGAATACCGCGGCGCTGAACTATTACTTTGCGAAGTATGTCGCGAATCCCTCGCAGGCGAACGATCCGGGCGTAGCTCCGATCAACGCGAATCTAAGCAACCTTCCGCCCACAACGATTATTGCCGCGCAGTTGGATCCTCTGCAGAGCGACGGGCAGGCCTATGCCGCGAAGCTGCAGGCAGCCGGCAATCAGGTGGTGTATCAGCTGTACACCGGCACAACGCACGAGTTTTTCGGAATGGGCGACGTGGTTCCGAAAGCAAGAGAAGCCGAGCAGTTTGCCGCGAGTCGAATCACCGCGTCATTTCAGTAAGCAGTAGGTAAACCAGGAATGGGAAGCGCTTTGGTGGAAGCGCTTTCCGGCCCGGCCTGCGCCTGCTCACGCAACGGGTTGAGTAGATGAGCAGCAATTCTGACAGGGAACGTACGAGCGGATCGACATGCCTGCGCCGAACTCGGCGAAGGCGCACATGATGTCTGCCCCATTTGCCTGAAACAAATGCCGAATGAGCTGTGGTTAGAACAGCACTGCTGCTGGTGATGGTAATAGGTGGACCCGCGGGTTGCAGAACCTTGAGAAGCCCCTTGCGGAGCCCATGCAAATGCCCGGCCCTGTCTGTTACGTGATCGCTCGAAGCGCACAGAGCGGACCTGAAAAAGAAGCCTTGGCTAAAAGGTTGCATTTGCTGAAAAACGGTGCGAGACGGTCCATTTCCAAGATTTTCGGGTAAGGACTTGAGACTGTAAGTGGTCGCCACTTAATCAATTAGCCCATGATGGCTATAGATTCGCGGTAAGGCTTCGACCTGGGTAGCACCGGCGTCGCTCAAGCTTGCCCTCTGGCGACAAGCTTCGGTCACCTCAGACAAGGTACCGGGAGCACCGAGAAAGGGTAAGATGACCCGCAGAAGCTTTCTAAACTAAAGTGGCACGCCCTAGCAACACAAGCATCGCACGCGCTGTACCGTCCTAGCCGGCGAAGAAGGAGTCCACCATGCCTGAAACCATGATCCGCCGTGTGAAAGCGGATGGCGTCACCGTCTTTTACCGCGAGGCCGGCCCTACAGATGCGCCGGTTGTGCTCTTGCTGCACGGGTTTCCTGCCTCATCCTTTCAGTATCGAGAGCTGATCCCTCGACTTGCAGACCAGTACCGGGTGATCGCACCGGATCTGCCTGGCTTCGGCTTCACGGAGGTTCCGCCGGGGCGAAAGTATCGGTACACATTTGACGCCCTGGCGCAGACCGTTGAAGCGTTCACGAACGAGATGCAACTGACTCGTTATGCGCTGTATGTCTTTGACTACGGCGCTCCAACGGGGTTTCGTCTTGCGATGGCGCACCCGGAACGAGTCACGGCGATCGTGACGCAGAACGGCAACGCGTACGAGGAGGGCCTCGGCGACGCCTGGGTTCCGATCCAGCGTTACTGGGAACAAGCCTCGGCTGAAAACCGGGAGCTATTACGCCAGGCCCTGAATCCTGCTGGCCTGCGTTCCCAATATATAGACGGAGTGCCGCATCCGGAGCGGATCGACCCTGTGGGCTACACCCTGGACGCAGCTATGATCGCGCGGCCCGGAAACATGGACATCCAGCTCGATCTCTTCCTCGATTACGCGAACAACGTCAAGCTGTACCCTGCTTTTCAGCAGTATTTCCGTAGCGCAAAGCCGCCGCTGCTCGCGATCTGGGGCAAGCACGATCCGTTCTTCGTCCCACCTGGTGCTGAAGCTTTCCGGCGCGATAATCCAAATGCGACCGTGCAGTTTCTCAACACGGGGCACTTTGCACTGGAGACTCATGTTGAGGAGATCGCTCTCGCCATGAAAGAGTTTCTCGCAAGAACTGAACGGGCGGCTGTATGAACGTTGCAGAGTCAGATGCCTCCGCTGAGGAGCAGAAGCTATGGCGGAGAGTGAGGGATTCGAACCCCCGATAGCCTTGCGACTATGTCTGATTTCGAGTCAGGTGCATTCAACCGGGCTCTGCCAACTCTCCGCGCGTCCACGGGGCTGCGGACTGAGGGCAAGTTTATCACGGGGATACTCGTCGCTCATGGCTGAAGGGGCCAGCGCGCGCGATCAGTGCGGAAGCCGAAAGGACTTGTCGACGATGGCGGCAGGGCTGGCACCGGCCGGCAGCAGTGTAAACAGGGTTCCGTACACCGGCTCGCGATGCAGGTTGCGGCTGAAGGTGCGCAGGACCGACACATCGCCGGACCGCGTGTCCGCGGCGAGCAGCAGGTGCCCATCGGCGGAGAAAGTGATGGGACCCGGGCCGCTCCCGACATGCACTGTGTTGACCAGCTTGCCATCGTCGATGGAGTAGACGGCTACCGTGTCGGCGCCATTGTTTGAGATCCAGAGAAAGGCGTTATCCGCGCTGACCACGCCGGAGACGGGGTGGGTGCCGATCAGCGACGCGCCCCCCACATCGTTGGTTCCCGTCGCGATTTCCGATACCGAATCGGAATCATGATTAGCGACAAAGATTTCACCGCCGTCGGGCTTCAGCATGAGTCGCACAGGGGCTTTCCCGACATCGAGCAATGCGAGCAGGCGATCCGGTTCAGCGCTGTGAAGACCGTGTTTCCCGGGCCGCAAGGCCGGTGACGTGCGCAGCCCCACGACCATGACCTGATGCCCGCCGGAGCAGGCGACAAAGGCTTTCGTGGAGTCGGGAAGCATGGAAACGCTGGCCGCGCCGGGGCAGCCGGCGAACGAGGTGCGCAGGCGAGGCAGGCCATCCTCGGCCAGGTCCATCAAGCTCACGCTGCCGCTTTTTCCGTTCGCTACGGCAAGCGTTGTGTTGTCGGGCGAAACGGCAACCGCATCGGGGCCTTCGCCCACACCGGCCGCTCCCATGACATGCCGATTCCTGAGGTCCAGCACCGAAATGCTATTCGATACCGCATTGGTTACATACAGACGATTGCCCGGAGGGTCGATGGCCAACGCAGTCGGTACTTTGCCGAGGGACAGCGTCGCGGCGACGCGGTTCTGCTCGGCGTCGATAACTGCCAGCGAGCCGCGTCCGCCGGCGAAACCCTGGCTAGCAACATAGAAGTCGTTGCGCGTGGGGCTGGCGGCAAGCGCCACCGGCTGGGGAGCTACTTCGAGAGCCGCTTGTGGTCGCACATGGACCAGATCGAGCACGGAGACAGTGTTGCTACCGCTGTTCGCGACATAGGCGTACTCACGGTAGTCAGCTGGGTACTCGGGAAATTGGCCCGTCCGGCAGCCGCTCAAAAGCACCTGCAGCAGTATCAGGGCGAGGGAGCTAAAGAGCCGCAGCGAGGCGTGTGGGAACCGGTGGAGCGGACGCATTCTTGGTTTCCCTCGCTTGAGACCCTGCGGTGAGGCCGGAACGTTCCGTTGCATCGTTGAAACGAGAAAAGGCCGCGCGTGGGCGCGGCCGTCTCTAAAACACGCGCTCAGGCGTGGATTGCGTCTCTCGCGTGCGCATTGCGGGGGACATTGCGGCCAACGATA
>CAXTSA010000195.1:0-5717 GCA_964246755.1 uncultured Acidobacteriaceae bacterium | reverse complement strand
ATCATGCGGAACTCGCCGTAGGCGGTCGGCAGCATGGACTCGGCGACCCGGTAGATATAGCGCTCGTGCTGCAGGCGGTAGCGGATCAGGTCGGCGACGGTGAGCATTTTGAGCCCGTGGGTGCGGCAAAACTCGATCAGGTCGGGGACGCGCGCCATGGAGCCGTCATCGTTCATGATTTCGCAGATGACGCCGGCGGCTTTCAGGCCGGCCATGCGGGCCAGGTCCACGGAGGCCTCGGTTTGCCCGGCGCGCACGAGCACGCCGCCTTTGCGGGCGCGCAGGGGGAAGATGTGGCCTGGACGGGCGAGATCGGCGGCGGTGGAGTTTCCGTCGATGGCGACCTGGATGGTGTGGGCGCGGTCGGCGGCCGAGATACCGGTGGTGACCCCTTCGCGCGCTTCGATGGTCTCAGTGAATGCGGTGCCGAACCGGGAGGAGTTGGAGGCGGTCATGGGGCCGAGCCGCAGGTAGTCGGCCCGCTCCTCGGTGAGGGTGAGGCAGATGAGGCCGCGCCCGAACTTCGCCATGAAATTGATCGCTTCGGGGGTGACGAACTCGGCGGCAAGCGTGAGGTCGCCTTCGTTTTCGCGGTCTTCATCGTCGACAACGACGACCATGCGGCCGGCGCGAAACTCATCCAGAGCACTTTCCACGGAAAGGAACGGGGTCTCGGAAGGAACGGGCATATAGGGCTATTGTCGACTCGTTTTCGGATTTCGTGGGAGAGGGTGTGTGCGGGAAGCACAAAAGCCGCCGTTGGGGGCGGCCTTTGCTTGGACTGCGGATAGCTAGAGGGTGGATTCGATCTCAAAGCCCCAGGCTTCGAGCAGCGCTTCCGGGATGTATTTGGAGTTCCGGTTGCGGCGGGCCCACTCGCGGAGGCGGGTGGAGCGCTCGTACTGATCCGGAGTGAGTTTAAACTCCTTGACGACCTGCTCGAACGAAGTCACCGTGGGAACGACGGGCCCGATCGGCTCGGGCTTGCCCCAGTTTGGATTACCGCGACGCTTTGCCATGTTCTTGTGCCCCTTGCGGCGTCGGAGTTGCCGCACCTCGCGTACAAGTGCGTCTGCCACCGACGGGAATCCTCCTAGTTTACGCAGACTTTCTTCCAATTTCAATAGGTGCGCGGCGCCTCACTTTTCGGCCTGCGCGTAGAAGGACCGGAGGTCGTCGCGGAGCTGCCGCAACGCGTCGACGTTGAGGTAGACCATGTGGCCGGCCGGGTAGTAGCCGAAGTGCACGTTTTTCTGGAGCTCCGGGGTGAGCATCATGTGTTGGAGCTCGTACTCGGTCGCGAAAAAGGGGGTGGCGAGGTCGAACCAGCCGTTGGCGGAGAGCACCTGCAGCTTGGGGTTTTTACGGATCGTGTCGCCGAGGTCGCCGGCGACGTAGGGCAGCAGCTGTGGCCGCGCGGCGCCGCCTGCGCCGGCCGGCCGGTGATGCCAGTCCCACTCGCCCATGGTGTTGGCGCTGAGCTTGTATTCGTCGGTCGCGTCGTACTTGAGCTCGCGGCTCAGGTAGTCGTGAATCGCCGAGACGTAGGCGCCGACGATGCCGGTGTCGGAGGGGTCGTAGTCGGGGTTTTCGCCGGCGTTATCCAGCTCCGTGCCTTCAAAGCGCGCGTCATAGCGGCCCATGACGTCGCCGTCGTCGCGCAGCAGCTCGCGCCGAAAACGGGTGGGGTTGATGCGGAGCTTGGCTTGCTTGATGTAGGCGACGGGCAGGCCGGTGAAGCGGCTGAGCTTCGTGGCGGTGTCGTCGAACCGCGCCGGGGGGAGCCGGTCGCCCTCGGCGAGGGCTTCGGCATACTCGCCGCGCGCGAATACCCGGGCTTGCTCGACGAAGGAGGGGAGGTCCGGGGGCATTGGCTGGAGCTTTTTGTGGTAGAAGGCGATGGCCGCGTAGGACGGCAGGTAGTTGACATAGGAGACCTCGAGCCCGGCGCCGATCGAGGCGTTGTAGTTGAGCACGGAGGAGAGCAGGGTGATTCCGTTGAGCGCGACGCCGTCCTCCTGAAGTACGGCGGAAAGCCCGGCGGAGCGGGTGGTGCCGTAGGATTCGCCGAAGAGGAACTTCGGGGAGTTCCAGCGTTGGTTGACGGTGAGGTATCGCTCGATGAACTTGGCGAAGGCGTGGAGGTCCTGGTCGACGCCGGAGAAGTCCTTGGTTGTGGCCTTGCCGACGGCGCGCGAGTAGCCGGTGAGGGGGGCATCGATGAAGACGAGATCGGACTGGTCGAGCAGCGAGTACTGGTTGGGGACCACCTGGTAGGGGCCGGAGCCGGTGGCCTGGGGCGAGCTGGTGATGACGCGCATGGGGCCGACCGAGCCCATGTGGAGCCAGAGCGAGGCCGAGCCGGGGCCGCCGTTGTAGAGGAAGGTGACGGGACGGGCCTTCGAGTCCTTGCTCGGATCGGGCGGGTCGGCGGTGTAGGCGACGTAGAAGATGGAGCCGTAGGGTTTGTCCTCGTCGTTGCGGATCAGCAGGGTTCCGGCGGTCGCGGTGTAGCGGAGCTGCTTTCCGTTGAGGGTGATCTCGTGGCTTGTTACGGAAGAGCGCTCGACGGGAGGAGCTTCTTCCGGCTTTTGCGGCGGGGGCTGGCCGTGGTTGTCGGTGTGAGTGGCGGGTTCGGCGGGAGGGCGCTCCTGGGCTTGAGCGGGGGCGAGCAGGAGGAAGCTGACGAGAGTGAGAAGAAGCGCGGCCAGGGGGCGGCGGAGACGGGTCAAAGAGGGGCTCCTCGAGGTCTCGAAAGCATAGCACTTCCAGCCGGCGGGGACGGCTGGATTTATGTGCCGGTACCCCTGATGACGACCTGGGCGGTTCGCAGCAGGATCTTGAGGTCAAGCCAGAAGCTCCAGTTTTCCACGTAGGCGGTGTCAAGCGCGATGTAGCGGGCGAAGGAGGAGTCGTGCCGGGCCTGCACCAGCCAGAGCCCGGTTAACCCGGGGAGGACTTCAAGCCGCCGGAAATGCTCGAGCGCGTACTTGGCGACTTCGCTCGCGATCGGCGGACGGGGCCCGACGATGCTCATTTCGCCGCGCAGGACGTTGAAGAACTGCGGCAGCTCGTCGAGCGAGTATTTGCGCAGGATGCGTCCGACGGAGGTGACCCGCGGGTCCTTGGTCATTTTGAAGAGGATGCTGTCGCGCTCGTTGTGCTTGGCCAGCTCGCGTTTTTTCGCCTCGGCATCGCGGACCATGGTGCGGAACTTGAAGCAGGGGAATACCCGGCCGCGTTTGCCGATGCGCTCTGAGACATAAAACACGGGGCCGCGCGAATCCACCAGGACCGCGATGGCGATGACCAGCATGATCGGGAAGACAGCGATCAGTGCCGCGAGGGAGAGCAGGATATCGACCACCCGCTTCATGAAAAAGGCCACAAAGCGCGGGTTGCGCCGGTGCAGCGCGACCATCGGGTAGGCGCCCAGGTACTCGACCGGGGCGTTGTGGCCGAGCTCGCCGTAGAAGCCGGACATGGCGCGGATATCGATTTCGACGTCGTGGGCTTCTTCGACCAGGTGAATGACGGTTTCAACGGGACACGGCTGCGCGATGACCAGCTCATCGATGAAGTGGAGGCGGGTCAACTCGCGCAGGCGCTCCATGTCGCCGAGGATGCGGTCCTGTGGAACTTCGAGGGCATCGGTCGTGCCCGGCGCGTGCAGGAAACCGCAAAGCCGATAGCCGAGATGGTAGTCGTCCTCGATCTGCTGCCCGATGGCGTAGGAGAGCTGGTTGGTGCCGAGGATGACGACGTTGCGGGTCTCGATGCCCTTGGCGTAGCGAGCGAACCGGATGGTTCGCCAGATAGCCCTGCGGATGCCGAGCGCGACCGCGGTGGTGCCGACCAGCACGACGACCAGGACGCGCGAGACCTCGAGGTTGTGCATCAGGTACAGCCAGCCGCACAGCAGCACACCGGCGGTGAGGCAGGCTTGCACGATCAGCCGCTGCTCATGCGCGCCGCTGCGGTCGGGCACGCCGTTGTACAGCCCGTACCTGCGCAGGACGAACAGGAGAACGAGCAGGAAACCAAGCAGGTACCAGAGGTCATCCGGCTGCGGCGAGATACTGACCGGAAGCCCGCGGAACTGAGGCAGGCGGCTGACGACGAGAAAGTGGACGAGAACGGCGAAGAGAAAGGCGCCGAGCGTGACCAGGACGTCATTGAACATCATCAGGGCAGCGGCGGCGAGCGCGGGGCTGGTGTGCTTACGCGACGAGTTCAAGGAATGCACCGCGCCGTCAGGCAGCTGCGCTTCCCTGGTTCCGCTCCGTCTGAAAAACTCTGAACTGCCCATGAAAACCCTTGCAATGCATCTCTATGTGGATGTGGGGCGAACCCCGTGGTTGCCCAGGGGGCCGGGAACCAGGAGTGCGGGGGGAAGCTCAAGAGGGTCGGCCGGAGATAATGGACGGGTGTAGGCGGCTCGAACCGCTCTTCTGCTCCGACTGTAACCGATTTGTTCGTTTCCCCAATTGCATTTCTGGCTACAGTAGACAAACTAAAGGCACCATTTCCGCAATTTTCATACTCTCAGTCTTTCCGCGCGGCTCGCGGGTGAGCCCTACTGCTTGAGAAGCGGCCCCCGGCTCGAGATTGCCTGCGGGGGGGGGCCGCTTGCCCCTCCCCGCCTTCAGCCAACCATTGTCCCACTTGGAACGAAGCTTTCGGTGGAAACGGATTCGGGAATTGGTAACCCCTGTGGGACCCGAAATGGGACCCGAAATGCCGCGTCCTGTATGCCGCACTCCGCAGACGGCGGAAAGGGGCTAGTCTGTTGCCTGCATTTCAAAAAGATGTTCAGGTGGAATCCCGTGACAGACAAACCCTTTCCATCCTTTCGAGAAGCACTGGACAGACGCATCCGGGAAGAGGCGAAGCCGGCGGACAAGTATGGACACCAGCCGCGCCTGTATGCGCTAACCCGCGTGGTAGGCGAAGGTTCTCATTATGATGACGACATTGTGTTCGCGGCCGCTTACCTCCATGATCTCGGGGTCTTTATCGGCCACCGGCCGGAGGAGCATGAGGAGCTTTCACGGTGGGATCACGTCCGGTATGCTGTGGAAAACTCGCCGGGGATCCTGCGCGAAGCCGGGTTCCCGGAGGGCAAGATCGAGGCTGTTCTGCGGGTGATCGAGACGCACCAGCCGCGCGACACCCCCGGGTCGATCGAAGCGGCGGTGTTGCGAGACGCCGACATACTGGAGCAGCTTGGCGCGATCGGGGTGCTTCGCGCGGTGGCCAAGGTAGGCCGCGATACGCGGTATGAGAGCTTTACGCCGGTGATTGGGTTTCTGGAGCGCAGCCTGCGGGAGTTACCGGGGGGCATTCGCCTGCCGACGACGCGTGCGCTGGCGGCACCGAAGATCGCGCTGCTGGAAGCGTTTCTGGCTGGGGTGAAGGCGGAGGCGCAGGGGCGCTTGTTCTAAAGCTGGCGGCCGCCGGCGAGCTGCTCCGCGACTCGCACGTAGAGCGCGACGGCGTCCCACAGCTCCTGCTTGGGGATGTGCTCGGCGGGGGTGTGCGCGACGTGGATGGAGCCGGGGCCGAGCAGGAGGGGTTCGCCCCAGGCGGTAAGAGCGGGGATGTCGGTGGTGAAGGCGGCCACCATGGTAGGCAGGCCGTCGATGGCGCGCAGGCGGACGAACGGGATTTCGAGAGTGAACTCGACGGAGGCGTGGGGGGCCGTGGCGGCTTCGAGC
>CAXTSA010000194.1:0-5719 GCA_964246755.1 uncultured Acidobacteriaceae bacterium | reverse complement strand
ATCCAAGCAGCGTACTTTTGCCCGAGCCGGACGAGCCCATGATCGCCACGAACTGCCCCCGCGGCACATGGAGATCGATCCCCTTCAGGATTTCCACCGTCGTCGTGCCATTGCGCATCCGTTTCCAAACTCCACGCGCTTCAACCATCCAGATCCCTCTGTTCCTGTCCCTACTTGAGACGCACGGCACACCTGATCGCGCTGTTGCCGGCGTAAATCCATTCCCACGGGAGCGAACAGGCGTTCGCGCACCCTGTCGTTACACTAGGAACAGAATGCTTCGTGCCCTCGCCGCCCTGCTCTTACTTAGTATCGTGCATACAGCCCATGCGCAAACCATCGTGTGTTTCGGCGACAGCCTTACCGCGGGTTACGGCGCGCCGCCGGGGGGCGCCTACCCCGATTATCTTCGCAAGGATCTCGATCAGGCCGGCTACCACGTCACGCTGCTCAATCAAGGCGTCACCGGCGCCACGACCAAGGACGGCCTTGCGCAGATCCCGGCCGTGCTGCAGGCCCACCCGGCTATCGTCATTCTTGAGCTCGGCGCCAACGACGGCCTGCGCGGCCAGCCGGTGGAGCTTACAGAGCGAAACCTCAGCTCCATGATCGATAGCTTTCGGCGCGCGCACATCCGCGTGCTGCTCGCCGGTATTGACCTGCCCCCAAATCTCGGCCCCGATTATGTCAAGCAGTTCGACGCGCTGTACCCCGCGCTCGCCGCTAAATACAAGCTGCCGCTGATTCCGTTTCTGCTGCAGGGCGTGTACGGCGTCGATGGCCTGATGAGCCCTGACTCGCTCCACCCCAACGCCGCCGGTTACCGGCAGGTCGCGCAGACTGTTTTGCCCTATCTCAAACCCATGCTTGGCAAATGAGCGCCCTTACAGCAGCACAACCGTTGGCTGAAATAGCACCCCGGCGATACGGTCGGCCACAGCGGCCAACTCCCGCTGCCCGGCGAATACCTTCACCATCGGCGAGCGTGAAAACTCCGGCAGTGCCACGACCATCCCGTTTCGCAGGCGATGCAGTGTTCCCGCGTCGGCCGTGACATTTGGAATGGATGGCAGCAACGCGCGCGGATGAGGCAGAACCGCCTCCAGCGTTCCCGCCAGCGCTCGGTCTTCCACCTCGGCCAGCGTCAGCGCATCCTCAAGCCGCAGCGGGCCGGCCGCGACTCTCCGCAGCGCGGCCAGGTGCGCTCCGCAACCCGCCTTCTGCCCCATCCCGTGCGCCACGGATCGCACATACCCGCCGGACGAAATACGAAGCCGGAACGAGGCGTCGAGCGTACCGTCCACATTTGGGCGAACCCTGTCGACGGCGAACTCGTCCACGGTGATCCGCACAGCGGCGAGCTCGGGCGTTTGCCCCGCGCGTGCCAACGCATACGCCGGCTTGCCTGCGATCTTCTTGGCGGAGTACGCCGGCGGCACCTGCTCGCTTTCCCCCAGGAAAGCCGCCGCAAGCGCGCGCACCTCGTCGAGCTTCAGCGCAGGGCGCATCAGTGCGCTCGTCGCGGCACCCTCGGCGTCAAAGGTGTCGGTCGAGAACCCGAACCGGACCACCCCCGTGTACGTCTTCGCGAGCGAGCCGTAAAACCTCGCCAGGCGCGTCCACTTACCCAGCAGCAGCGGAAGCAGCCCGGTCGCCATCGGGTCGAGAGTGCCCAGGTGTCCGACCGACCTCTCCCCAGTCGCCCGCCGCACCCGCGCCACGACATCGTGCGAGGTCATCGCCCCCGGCTTGTCGACCAGTAGCAGGCCGTTCATACGCTGTGCTCCACGGCTTGTTGTCCGCTCATAAGCGAGCTCCCGAGCGCACCAGCGAAAGAAACTCCTGCCGGGTCGGCTGCTCTTGGAACACGCCCAGCATCGCCGAGGTCACTGTCTGCGAGGCCTGCTTCTGCACACCACGCATCATCATGCAAAGGTGCTGCGCCTCAATGACCACGCCGACCCCCATCGGCCCGATCGCCTCCTGCACCGCCTCCGCGATCTGCCGCGTCATGCGCTCCTGCACCTGCAGCCGCCGCGCGAACACCTCCACCAGTCGCGGCAGCTTACTCAACCCCACCACCTTGCCCTGCGGGATATACGCGATGTGCACCCTGCCGAAAAATGGCAGCATGTGGTGCTCGCACAGCGAGTACATTTCGATATCGCGCACGATCACCATCTCGTCATAGTCCACATCGAACAGTGCGCTGCGCAGGATTTCCGCCGGATCCAGCGCAAGTCCGCTCGTCAGGAATTGCATCGCCCGGGCCGCGCGCTCGGGCGTCTTCAGGAGCCCATCACGAGAGGGGTCACCGTCGAAGCGGTAGATCAGCTCGCGATACAGACCTTCCGTGCTTACCTTGCCGAGTTCGGTCGCGGGCAGCCCCGCTGTTTCGACCTCGTTGTTTTTAGCCATGTGTATCGCCACCCGCGGCAGTCGAGGCTGTCTTGATACCCGGCGCCGACTGCCCGCCTGTATACGTGAAGAAGTTGTTCGCGGTCTCTTCCAGCCGCACCTGCCGAAGTGCGTCGATGGGCAGCGCCCGCGCGAGCCGGTTGAAGATCGCGATGCAGAAGTTCTCGCTCGTCGGCACCTGCCCTTCGAGCGCCTCGTGCAAATTCAGATTGGTATGGTCGAACGGGCGGGTCACCTCCCGCTCGACGACCGCGTCCAGCTCCGCCAAATCCATCACCATCCCTGTGACCGTGTCGACTGCTCCCCCGATCATCACTTCCACTGTGTAGTTGTGTCCGTGCCCGTGCGGATTGGCGCACTTGCCAAACGTCTGCGCGTTGCGCAGCTCATCCCACTCCGGGCAAAACAGCCGGTGTGAGGCGCAGAGCCGGTAGCGCCGGCCCAGATACACCTTCATGCTTCTCCGTAGTAATCGGCAAACAGGTCCGGCATCTCGTACACACGCACGTGATGCAGCGTTGCGCCCGGGCCTACCTTGCCTTCCAGCCGGCGCCAGATCGCGACCGCGATGTTTTCGGCGCTGGGCTGCGCCGTTTTGAACTCCGCGACCTCGAGATTCAAGTGACGGTGGTCATACACCGCGATCACCTCTGTTTCCATCACGTCCTTCAGCCATTTCAGGTCCACCACAAAGCCGGTCTGCCGGTCGACCTCCCCACCCACCGTTACCTCGAGCGTGTAATTGTGCCCGTGGCCATTGCGGTTTGCGCACTTGCCGAACCGGCGCAGGTTTTCCTCGTCACTCCACTCGTTTACCCAGTAATAGTGCGCGGCGCTCCACTCGGCCTTTCGCGTCAACAAGATCATGCGGCAACATACTCCCCCTCGCATGGGATGCGGCCAGGCCTGTTCGGTCGCAGCGGGCCCCGTCAAGCTCGCGGCTGTACGGGGTACTCGCGGAGCTTCCACACAACCCTCCGCAGGACCCTTACCCGGTACCAGCTCGCATATAAAAGAGCCGCGAACAGCGGCAGACCCAGCAGCACGCTCAGCAGCACATCGCCGGTCGAGAAGTTCGACCGCGCCGCCCGCCGGTACACCCGCACCATGGTTCGCAGCCAAAGCAGCCACAGCGCAATCCGCACCCACACAAACGGCGTCGGATAAAAGAGCGCCAGCGCAGGCAATCCCCATACCAGCAGGAAATCCAGCAGTCGCCAGAGAGCGAGGGGCAAAGCATTGTTGATGGCCAGCGCAAGGGTTCTGCCGCATCCCTCCCACATCGCGCCCAGGCTCGCGTACGTGCGGGCCTCCACCGCCTCCGGCGCATAACGAAGACGCAAGCCCACCTTCTTCCGCTTGGCCAAAAAGGCCAAGTCCACGTCTTCCACCAGCGAGGACGCCACCGCCGCATGGCCGCCCAGCTCCCGGTAAGCATCCGCGCGCACAAGCAGGAACTGCCCCTCGGCGTACGCGATTCGCTTCGCCGGGTCATTGACCTGCGCCGGCGGGTATGCCGTCGCCAGCTCTGAAAACACAAGCGGCAGGACGGAACGCTGAATCAGGCCGCGCGCAAACGGGGGCAACAGGCGACGCGGCGAGTAGGACAGCATCCCGACCTCGTGGCGCTGGGCCTCGACCACGGCGCGACTGCTCGACCCGGCGTTGTGCACCGTATCGGCATCGGTGAACAGCAGCCAGTCACCGCGTGAGGCCGCCGCGCCGGTCGACAGAGCATGGCTCTTGCCGGTCCAGCCTTTTGGCAGGGGGCTGGGCGAGGCGAGCACCCGCACACCCTCGAACTCACGCGCAATCGCCGCTGTGCGATCGGTGGAGCCGTCATCGATGACCAGCAACTCCCAGTGCTCGCCGAGCACCCAGCCGGGCTCGCTTTGCTCCACCAGCGACCGCAGGCATGCGCCGAGACTCGCTTCTTCATTGCGCGCCGGCACAATCACACTCAGGGTCATCTCGGCCATCGGTTCAGTCCCTTTCACCGCAACAGCTCCCTCGCCGCAGCCTCGCCGGTTCGTCCGCCCGGACGACTCCGCCAGACACCTATGATAGAAGTGTGCACCGCTTCCTCCACGCTGCTGTTTGGTCTCTGCGCGCCTGCCTGGCCCTGCCCGGCTGCGATACCGGCAACGCCCGCCTCGGCTTGATCGGCAAGCCGGCGCCGGCGCTCAGCCTCCCCGCGCAGGCACCCGGCAGTCCCTCCACCAATCCACTCGCCGCGCTCCGTGGAAAAGTGGTCGTGCTCAACTTCTGGGCTTCGTGGTGCGCGCCCTGTCTGGCCGAGTTTCCCTCCCTCACCGCGCTGCAGCAGCAGATGCCGGAGGTCGCGGTGCTCGCCGTCTCCTTCGATGAGGATGGAGCAGCCTACGCGAGCTTCCTCCGGGAGCACCGCATCGCCCTGCGCACCGCGCTCGATACTACCGGCCGCTCGAACCAGGCGTTCGGCACAACACGCCCTCCTGAAACCTACATCCTCGACGCGCACGGCGTGGTCCGGCGTAAGTTCATCGGCGCCCAGGACTGGACCACCCCCGAGATCGAAGGCTATCTCCGCGCGCTGCGCTAAAGCGCCCTGCCGGCGGCTACGATCGAGTAGCGCCCTGCTATCATCGGGGCACTATGATGCCGCTGGACGTCCTATTCCGCTACGCGGAGCACCCTACCGAGCGCACGATGATGGCGCTCAACAATTTTTCCGAGATCTACGGCATTCGCGCCGTGCGCGTAGACGAAGCGGCCAAGCAGGTCCGCATCGAGTTCGACGGGACCCGTCTGACGAAGATCATCGTGCAGCAGCTTCTCCGCCGCACCGGCCTCGACGTCATCGAGGAAGTCCCGCTCGTATCCCCGCCCACGGCAGCTGCCGCTGAGGCGCCGGTCAAGTAGCACCTTGAAGGGTGGACACCCGCCGCCCCTCTTGGTATCTTAGGAATGCGTCGCAAGCATTTCCCGCGCGACAGACTGTGCGCCCGTAGCTCAGCTGGATAGAGCAATTGGCTACGAACCAATAGGCCGGAGGTTCGAATCCTTCCGGGCGCACCATTCCCGCTCGCTAACCAAAAACCTCGCCATCCTTCACGCGAAATGATCTCGCATGTGTAAGTGTTGGTGCGGCAGGTGTCAGGATTTTTAAGTAGCAATCCCTGCCCGCGAAAGCATTTCGCCTACAAGCGGAGCCTCGTGAGCTTCTCCGTGAGAGTCACGGCCGTGGTTACTTTATTTCCGGCCAATTAGACCTTAATTTTCTTGCTAGACGGAGGCTTGCCGCGCGGGTCGTAAACGAGGG
>CAXTSA010000193.1:3224-5776 GCA_964246755.1 uncultured Acidobacteriaceae bacterium | reverse complement strand
GTCAAAGTTGGCGGGTGGGCAGGGAAACCAGCCTCAGTAGTCCCAGGAGGGAGGGGAGTGCGGTCCACCTGGGCGGCCCGCGCTCTTACTTCGGTCACGCCTCCTTTTCGATCCTGACCTCAGTAGGGTCCTGCCCCATTTGGGTCAGGAGAGTGGGTTTGCCACGGCTAATGAGCCGGTCTGACCCGCCTCCGAAAGCTCCGTAGCATAGATCTGTAGCCGTTCCCTGTCCGCGCCTGGCGCACCGCCTCTACCCGCGACGTCAGACCGAGGAACTCCACGGGACGAGCACACCGGAAGGCATACGTTGAGCTCAACAGAAATCCTCGCAAACGCAACTGGAGAGACCGGCGAAGAGACCGCTCTCCAAGCTACGGAACACGGCCATGACGACCAGCACACGCACGACCACGCGCATGCGCAAGGAGACGCCGGGGCGCCTGCGCTTAACCCAGAGTGCACTCGCGACGTGGAAGTTGAGATCCCGGCCGACGAGGTTTCCGCGGCCTTTCGCCGCATCGTGAAGAACTACACCCGCCAGGCGCGCATCCCGGGTTTCCGCGCGGGCAAAGTGCCGCCGTCGCTGATCCGGTCGCGATTTGACGAGCAGATCCGCCAGGACGTCGTCGAGCAGCTGCTGCCGCAGAATTTTCGCAATGCGATCGAAGCGAAGGGTGTACAGCCGATCTCGCAGCCCCAGGTCACCGAGCTGAGCCTCCAAGACGGACAGCCGCTTCGGTTCAAAGCGCTGTTTGAGGTCATGCCGGAGATCGATCTCACGGGCTATCAGGACGTGAAGGTCGAGCGCGAGAAAGGCGAGCTGACCGAGGAGGAGCTAGAAGCAGAAGTCGAACGAGTGCGCGATTCACGCTCCACGATGGAGCCTGTGACCGAGGACCGCGAACTGGTGGATGGCGACTTCGCGCAGATCACCTTCAGCGGCGAGGTGGCGGGGGGTGAATCGGCGGAAAACAGAATCGACGAGCCGATCGCCGGGCAGGACGTGCAGCTTGAAGTAGGCGGCAAGAATACCTTGCCTGCCTTCAACGACGCGCTGCGCGGGGCCAGGCCGGGGCAGGAGCTCAAGTTTGAAGTCACCTATCCGGCTGATTTCGGCGAGCCTCGTCTAGCCGGCAAAACCATCGCGTACGACGTCCAGGTGAAGTCTATCAAACATCGCAACGCGCCCGAGATGAACGACGAGTTCGCCAAGACGCTCGGCGAGTACGAGACGATGGACGAGTTCAAGACGAAACTGCGCGAGCATTTGGCCGGCGATAAACAGCGGCAAGCTGAGGCCGCGACCAAGGACAAGGTTCTGGAGGCACTGGCGGACAAGTACACATTTCCAATCCCTGAGACGCTGGTGCAGCAGCAGATCGATGCGCGGCTGGATCGCGGGCTGCGCGCGCTTGCCCAGCAAGGCATGCCGCAGGAGCAGCTGCGCAACCTGGACTTCGGGCGCCTGCGTGCCGCGCAGCGCGATCAGGCAATCGGCGAGGTGCAAGGCACCTTGCTGCTCGACAAAATTGCACAGCTCGAGGGTGTCGAGGTCGCGGATGCGGAGCTCGACCGCGAACTCGAGATGCTCTCCGTGCAAACGCGCGAGCCGCTCGAAAGCCTGCGCGAGCGTTTGCGCAAGGATGGGGCGATCGATAGGATCCGGGAACAAATCCGGCGGGAAAAAACCGGTTCCCTGTTGTACGAACGGCTGGGCTCGTAAACCAACACAACTCGAAAGCGACGCCACAGGGAACAGCCGACGGCGCCAAAAAAAACGTAGCAATAGACACGACAAGGCAGGTTATGGCACTGGTACCTATGGTGGTTGAGCAGACGAGTCGGGGCGAACGCGCCTACGACATTTACTCCCGTCTGCTGCGCGATAACATCATTTTTCTAGGCACGCCGATCGACGACCAGATCGCGAACCTTATCATCGCGCAAATGCTTTTTCTCTCCGGTGAAGACCCCGAGAAAGACATCCAGCTTTACATCAATTCGCCGGGCGGCTCCATCACGGCCGGCCTCGCGATCTACGACACGATGCAGTTCATCAAAAATGATGTAGTCACGTACTGCATCGGGCAAGCGGCCAGTATGGGCGCTTTCCTGCTCCAGGCCGGCACTTCCGGCAAGCGCTTTGCGCTCCCGAACTCACGCATCCTGATCCACCAGCCGTCGATGGGCGGGCTCAGCGGTCAGGCGACCGACATCGACATCCATGCGCGCGAAATCCTGCGCATCCGCGAGATTACCAACCAGCTCATGAGCAAGCACACCGGCCAGCCGCTCGACCGCATCGAGCGCGACGTAGAGCGCGACTTCATCATGAACGCGCCGCAGGCAAAAGAGTACGGCATCATCGACGAGATCATTGACCGGCCGCGCACGTAACATAGGCCGGAGTACAGGCGCCATTTAGGGGCCAGGAGCAACACTTTATGAAAACGCGCACGGGATCGGACGAAACACTTCGTTGTTCGTTCTGCCACAAATCGCAGGATGCCGTCGCCAAGCTCATCTCTTCGCCCAGCGATTATCCTCGGGCA
>CAXTSA010000193.1:0-3214 GCA_964246755.1 uncultured Acidobacteriaceae bacterium | reverse complement strand
GATATATCTGCGATGAGTGTGTTGCGGTCTGCAACTCCATTCTGGAAGACGATCGTAGCGAAACACCCGCGGGCGCGACGCCGACGCACCTGCCGAAACCGCTCGAGGTCAGGGCGTTTCTCGATGAATACGTGATCGGCCAGGACCAGACCAAAAAGAAGCTCGCGGTCGCGGTCTATAACCACTACAAGCGCATTCAGATGAATCGGGTGCGCGGCAATGATGTGGAGCTCTCGAAGTCGAACATCCTGCTTGTCGGGCCCACGGGCTCGGGCAAAACGCTGCTCGCCCACACGCTCGCGAAGATGCTTGATGTGCCGTTCGCGATCGTCGACGCAACGACGCTGACAGAGGCCGGCTATGTCGGCGAGGACGTAGAGAACATCATCCTAAAGCTTCTTCAGGCAGCCGACGGCGATGTGGCGCGCGCACAGACCGGCATCATCTACATAGACGAGATCGATAAGATAGGGCGTAAGGACGAGAACCCCTCCATCACCCGCGATGTCTCGGGCGAAGGCGTGCAGCAGGCCCTACTCAAGATCCTTGAAGGCACCACCGCGAACGTGCCGCCGCAGGGCGGACGCAAGCACCCACATCAGGAGTTCACGCCAGTCGACACGACCAACATCCTGTTCATCTGCGGCGGCGCATTTGTCGGTTTGGAACGCGTTGTCGGCCGCCGCGTCGGCAAAAAGGCGCTCGGCTTCAAGGCTCTGACTGAAAAGCAGCTTGCCGAGGGTCTAATCGACGTGCGCCAGCAGCGCGACACTGAACTGTTGCGCCAGGCCGAGCCGCAGGACCTGATTAAGTTCGGGCTCATCCCCGAGTTTGTGGGCCGCTTGCCGGTGATCGGCATCCTCGATGAGCTCGACGAGGTCGCGCTGGTCGAGATCCTGACCAAGCCGCGCAACGCCATCCTGAAGCAGTATCAGAAGCTGTTCGAGTACGAGGGCGTGCACCTGCGCTTCTCAGACGAAGCAGCAAAGGCGGTCGCGCAGGAAGCCCTGTCCCGCAAGGTCGGCGCGCGTGGACTGCGCATGATCCTGGAAGAGTTGATGCTCGAGTTGATGTACCACCTGCCCGGCAACAAGAAGATCAAGGAGATGGAGATCACAGCCGAGATGGTCAAGAAGCGCGACCTCTCGTTCACCCTGCTTGAAAAGGCTGGTTAAGCGCAGTCTGCGTACCGAAATACAAAACCCCGCGGGATGTTTCCGCGGGGTTTTTTCTGCGCGTGTACCGAAGGGGTTCAGCGGAAGGCCAGCACTCAGTGGCAGGCGCATCCCAAGCATTACAATCAAGTCAACACCGCTGGGCTCAAGGGACTCCGAGACGGCGCATCCGATCCCCCCGTTGCACGTCTAATCCTTGAAAGAGGACAGAATGACCGAAGCTAAAGGAAACAAAGGCGAACTTCGCAAACTGCCCATGATGCCCATCCGGGACATGGTGATCTTTCCTCACATGATGACCCCGTTTGTCGTGGGTCGTGAGTCGAGTGTGCGCGCGCTGGAAGAGGCGCTCACCGGCGACCGCAGGATTTTTCTCGCCACGCAGCACGATGCGCGTGTTGACGAGCCGAACGCGAGCGACATTTACTCTGTCGGCACCATCGGCAACATCGTGCAAAGCGTCAAAATGCCGGACGGCAACATCAAGGTGCTGGTCGAGGGCCTGGAGCGCGGACGCGCGGTCGAGATGACCGACTCCGACGGCTTTTTCGTCGCGACTGTTCGCACCGGCAAGCAGCAGTTGGAAGTGACGCCGCAGGTTGAGCAGCTCGCGCATAAGGTCACGTCGCTGTTTGAGCAGTACGTTAAGCTGCAGCAATCGCTGAATCTTGAGTCAACGATGGCCGCGCTACGAGTGGACGAGCCGGCCAAGCTAGCCGACACCATCGCAGCAAACCTGCAGCTCGAAATCTCTGAGAAGCAGGAAATCCTGAATGTTTTCGATCCGGTCGAGCGGCTGACCCGCATTGCGGGCGTGCTCGATGTGGAGATCGAAAAGCTCAACATGGAGCGATCTATTCAGTCGCGGGTGAAGCGGCAGATGGAACGCGCACAGAAAGAGTACTACCTCAATGAGAAGATTAAGGCGATCCAGAAAGAGCTGGGCCGCGGCGAAAAGAGCGAGTGGGACGAGCTCAAGAAGAAGATCGAGCTTGCCGGCATGCCGAAGGACGTTTTCGACAAAGCCATCCAGGAGCTGAAGAAGCTCGAGGCGATGCCGCCCATGTCTGCCGAGTCCACCGTCTCGCGCAACTATCTTGACTGGCTCCTGGCAGTCCCGTGGAAGAAGAAGTCCAAGGAAACGCGTTCCATCGAGCACGCCGAAAAGGTGTTAAACGAGGACCACTACGGGCTTGAGAAGATCAAGGACCGCATTCTCGAGTTCCTCGCCGTGCGCCAACTCGTCAAGAATCCGAAGGGCTCGATCCTGTGCTTCGTCGGACCTCCGGGCGTGGGCAAGACCTCGCTCGGCATGTCGATCGCAAAAGCCACGGGCCGCAAGTTTGTCCGCATGTCGGTGGGAGGTGTACGCGATGAAGCTGAGATTCGCGGCCATCGTCGCACGTACATCGGAGCGCTCCCGGGCCAGATCATCCAGTCGATGAAAAAGGCCGGGACCAAGAACCCCGTGTTCCTGCTTGACGAGGTCGACAAAATGGCCTCCGATTTTCGCGGCGATCCGTCATCCGCGCTGCTCGAGGTACTCGATCCGGAACAGAACACTACCTTCCAGGATCACTATCTAGACGTCGAGTACGACCTCTCGCAGGTGCTCTTCGTCGCGACCGCGAACGTGCTGCATACCATTCCCGGTCCGCTGCAGGACCGCATGGAAGTGATCCGGTTGCACGGCTACACCGAGGTTGAAAAGCTCGAGATCGCCAAGCAGTATTTGGTTAAAAAGGCATTTGAAAATACCGGGCTTGCCGATGCAAACATCACGATCGACGATGGCGCATTAAAGGAGATTGTTCGCGGCTACACGCGCGAGGCTGGCGTCCGCAATCTGGAACGCGAGATCGGCAACGTGTGTCGTAAAGTAGCGCGACGCGTGGTCAAGAACGGCGCAAAGCACAAGGAAGCGATCACGGCCGAGAATATCCATGAGTTCTTGGGCGTGGCCAAGTTCCGCGATTCCATGGTGCACGAGAAGAGCGAGGTGGGCCTCGTCACCGGCCTGGCCTGGACCGAGGTCGGCG
>CAXTSA010000192.1:0-5781 GCA_964246755.1 uncultured Acidobacteriaceae bacterium | reverse complement strand
CGAATGGGGATTCTCTCAATATCCCGTTGTTCCAGGCCACGAAATCGTGGGGACAGTCGCGGCCGTGGGGTCCGCCGTCGATCGACTCACCGTGGGGCAGCGCGTCGGCGTGGGCGCGCTCTGCGGCTCATGCATGCAGTGCGAGTGGTGCGAGGGTGGCGCCCAGCACGTGTGTCCGCAGGTCGTCGGAACCGTAATGGGCGAGCACAAGGGCGGCTTCGCCTCGGTGGTTCGGGTAAACAACTGGCAGTTTGCACACCCGCTGCCCGAGGAGATCGCTTCGGAGCACGCGGGACCGCTGATGTGCGCCGGCACGACCGTGTTCACGCCGCTTCTGCGGCACGGAGTTCGCCCGACGGACCGCGTGGCGGTGGTCGGTATTGGAGGACTCGGGCACCTCGCCGTCCAGTATCTCGCGAAGTGGGGCTGCGAGGTCACCGCGATCAGTTCCACGCATGACAAAGACGAGCAGGCGCATGGATTCGGAGCCAAACACTTCATCGCAACGCGGAGCACGGACGAATTGCAGAAAGCGGCACGGCGATTCGACTTCATTCTCTCGACAGTGTCGGCCGATCTTCCGTGGGATGCGTACATGGCCGCTCTGCGTCCGCAAGGGAAGCTCTGCATCGTCGGCCGTCCGGAAAAGCCCATCTCCGTGATTGCATGGAGCCTGATCGGGGGCGAGAAGTCCCTTGTCGGCGGGCAGCCCGGGTCCATCGACGAAACGCAGCAAATGCTCGAGTTCACGGCCCGGCACGGCATCAAGCCTATGATCGAGACTTTTCCCATGCACGATGCGAATGCCGCATTAAACCATACGCGTCAGGGAAAAGCACGCTTCCGCTCGGTGCTCGTTGCATAGGTTTGTGACGACCTGCCGCCAGATCCAGCAGACCGCGGCGGCCAGTCAAAGGTTCGCAGATGCGTGACAGCGGGCTGTGACAGCAGGGACTCCTCGGCCGCTCGACTGAAGTCGAGGTGCTGAGCGACTGAGCGAAACACGCGCATCCGAACGCTTTCGATCGTGAAGTTTCGATCGTGAAGTTTCAGTTATGGTTCAGCGCACGACTACTTCGATGGGGAACGTGTGATGGATGACATAGGTGCCGAAACGTCTGTCGTGCTCTTCGGGCTGCGTGTTCCCTTCGGAGTCCGTGGCGCGCGACTTCAGCAGGTACACGCCTTTCCGCTCCGGCACCTTCCAGTCAAACGACCAACGGCGCCATACAAAAGGCTGCGCATCGTCGAGGAACTGCACAGCCTGCCAGGTCTTGCCATCGTCGGTCGAGAGCTCCGTTGCCGTCACACCCTCGCCGCCCCGCGCTCCTCCCCATGACGCGCCGAAGACCTGGTAGAGCTCTCCGGCAGCGATGAACTCGCGCGTGCGCGGACGGGCAATTGCCGACTTGATCGACATCGCTCCCAGTGCGCGGCGAACCGGATTGCCGTCCTGATCATCCCAGTAGGCATAGTCGGACGTTTGGAAGTATCCCTGAAAGGGTTGATCGACGACGCGGATATGCGTCAGCCATTTGACCGAGGCCATGCCGTAATGGCCAGGTACGATTGCCCGCACCGGAAAGCCGTGGTCCACCGGGATGTCTTCGCCGTTCATCGCGTAGGCAATCAGTGCGTCGCCGGCTTTCTCGATCGAGATGCTTCGTGCATACCGCGTCTCCCCAGGTGGAACAGGCTCCTCCTTTGGAGTCCCCGTATCTGCCGCCTCGAAGATAACTTCACGGGCGTCCGCGCTAAGTCCTGCACGTTGGAGCAACACCGAAAGCGGCACGCCGGTCCACTGTGCGGTGCTCACGGCGCCTAATTGCCACTGCGCTCCCTTGACCTGGGGCACGAGGAAGATACGGCCATTGCCGGCGCATTCAAGCGTTGCCGGCCGCGTGACCGCCGGCATCGCGAGCAAGTCCTTGTAACTGACCGTAAAAGGCTGTTTGACCGCACCGCCGATGGAGAGCTCGAAGCCTTCCCGATCGAGCTGCGGCGCCTTGAAATGACTGCGTATGTAGAAGAGGTCATTCGGTGTCAGGAACTCGTCAAGCTGGTCGAAAGGGTACTCGAGGTTGGCCGGCTCGCGTTCGCGAATGATGAGGCCGGCGTGTATCTCACTGGATGCAGTCTTTGCCGCCATAAATAGTTCTCCCTTCAAGCAGTAGAGCGCTGCGTCCGTGTCCTTATAAGTTCAACGCCTACGCTGTCGCTCAAGCTCGCAGTCTGGTTCCTTACATTTCTCCGCCGCGACATTGGCGGAGAATCGCTTCAGCCAGCACTATGGCGTGAGATGCGATGAGACAAAAGGGCGGCTTGCCAGGTTCTAGACTTGGACCGAACATGGGACTCGAAACCCCTCGGATTCGCTGTCGGCTCGACCGCCGCGACAGCATACGGCTGCGATCGATCAAGCTGCCAACAGCTACTGTTCCGCAGCTAGCGAATCCAATGCGAGGTTAAGTCGCAGCACGTTGACCCGAGGCTCCCCGAGCAGACCCAGTTGACGAGGCGTGATCTGCCGATGCACAAGATTCTGGATGGCAGCATCCGCAAGGTGGCGTTCCCGAGCAACGCGATGCACCTGGTACAGCGCTGCTTCTGGCGTAATATCCGGGTCCAGACCGGAACCTGACGCGGTGACAAGATCAACGGGAACCGGATTGCCGTTGCTTTCACCTTTAACACTCGCCTCTATGCGGCTGCGGAGCGTTTTACTGGTGGGGCCCAGGTTCGACCCGGACGAAGCGGAGGCGTCATAGCCGGTCCCCGCGGCTGAGGGGCGGCTATGAAAGTAGCCCGGCCCCGTGAACGGCTGGCCGATCAGAGCAGAGCCGACCGTTGCGCCGCCGCGCATGATCATCTGCCCATCGGCCTTGTTTCGCAGGGCAACCTGCGCGATGCCCGTAATGGCAAGTGGATATCCGATGCCTAGGATAGCGGAGGTGACGACCGTGTACATACAAGCGGTAAACAAGTGCTTTTTCATGAGCTTCTCCCGGGAGCAAAAACCGTCAGGCAAAATGTAATGCGACGATAACCAGGTCCACCAGCTTAATCCCGATGAACGGCACCACAATGCCTCCGACACCGTAAACCAGCAGATTGCGCTCGAGGAGAGCGGCCGCGGACATTGGTTTATAACTCACGCCGCGCAAGGCAAGCGGAATCAGGCCGACAATAATCAACGCATTAAAGATGACCGCGGACAACACCGCCGACTCCGCATTGTGCAAGTGCATGATGTTGAGCGCATTCAGGACCGGGAAGACGCCGGCAAACATGGCCGGGATGATAGCGAAGTACTTCGCGACATCGTTTGAGATAGAGAACGTAGTAAGAGCGCCGCGAGTCATCAGAAGCTGCTTACCGATCGCGACGATCTCGATTAACTTCGTCGGGTTTGAATCCAGGTCCACCATATTCCCTGCTTCCCTAGCAGCTTGCGTGCCGGAGTTCATGGCTACACCTACATCGGCCTGGGCGAGCGCGGGCGCGTCATTTGTGCCGTCGCCGGTCATGGCGACGAGTTTGCCCTCTGCCTGCTCACGGCGAATCAAATCCATTTTGTCCTTTGGCTTGGCTTCCGCCAGGTAGTCGTCAACGCCGGCTTCGCGCGCGATCGCGGCGGCGGTGAGCGGGTTGTCACCCGTGATCATAATTGTGCGAATGCCCATGGCGCGGAGCTGGTCGAAGCGTTCGCGCATGCCGCCTTTCACTACGTCTTTCAAGTGGATGACGCCGAGCGCGCGGCCGTTCTCGACCACGACGAGCGGAGTGCCGCCGCTGTGCGCAACCTCGTCCACGGTAGCGCGAACCTGCGCCGGCAGACTGTCTCCGTGCTGCTCCAGGTAGCGCGCGATCGCGTCCGCCGCGCCCTTGCGAATGCTGCGCCCGTCTACCTCAATGCCGCTCATGCGCGTTGTTGCTGAGAATGGAACAAACTGCGCGTTGAGTTGCGCGAGCTCGCGCCCGCGCAGCCCGTACTTTTCCTTCGCGAGCACAACGATGGAGCGACCTTCGGGTGTTTCATCGGCTAAGGAAGAAAGCTGGGCGGCGTCGGCGAGCTGGGCCGCATCGACGTCCGGAGCCGGTAGGAACTCTGACGCCTGGCGATTGCCGATCGTGATGGTGCCGGTCTTGTCGAGTAGCAGCGTGTTCACATCGCCTGCTGCCTCGACTGCGCGGCCTGAGGTGGCCAGCACATTGTGCTGCACCAGTCGGTCCATGCCGGCGATGCCGATCGCCGAAAGCAGGCCGCCAATGGTGGTGGGGATCAAGCAGACGAGCAGCGAGATCAGCACGAACGCCGTTTGCGGCGCGCCGGAGTAGACAGCGAACGGCTGCAGCGTGACGACGGCCAGCAGAAAAACAATCGTGAGGCCGGCGAGCAGGATGTTGAGCGCGATCTCGTTCGGCGTTTTCTGCCGCTCGGCGCCTTCAACGAGCGCGATCATGCGGTCGAGAAATGTTTCGCCTGGATTCGAGGTGACGCGCACCGTGATGCAGTCCGACAGGACGCGGGTGCCGCCGGTTACGGCCGAGCGGTCGCCGCCCGATTCGCGGATCACCGGCGCGGACTCGCCCGTGATTGCCGACTCGTCCACGGAGGCGACACCGTCGATCACCTCGCCGTCGCCCGGGATCATCTGCCCGGCGAGCACGCGGACCAGGTCATCGACACGAAGCTGCGAGCTCGGCACCTGCTGCTGCTCGCCGTTCTCGCCGAGCCGGCACGCGACCGTCTCAGACTTCGCCGCGCGAAGAGCTTCGGCCTGCGCCTTGCCTCGGCCTTCAGCCATGGCCTCAGCGAAGTTGGCGAACAGCACCGTGAACCATAGCCAGAAGGTGATCTGCAGGTCGAAGCGGAAATGGCCGCGGTGCGTCGCCACACCGGTTACGAGCAGCACCGTGGTGAGTACGCTGCCTATCTCAACGACGAACATGACGGGATTGCGCATCATGGTGCGCGGGTTCAGCTTGCGGAACGCATCGAAGGCCGCACGGCGAATGATGCGCACGTCAAACATCGATCGGCTTTTCTCTTGGGTCGGCATGGATTTGCTCTCGCTTAAAAACTGTGTCCGGCGCGCAGTAGGAGGTGCTCAAGCACCGGGCCAAGGCTGAGCACGGGGAAAAATGTAAGCGCGCCCACGATGAGGATCACGCCGGTAAGCAGCACGGTGAAGAGCGGTGTTGTGACCGGAAAGGTACCGGCAGAGGCAGGGACGGTTTTCTTGCCGGCGAGATTGCCCGCTATCGCGAGCATCGGCACGATCATCAGGAAACGCCCAAAAAACATCGCGACCGCGAGCGAGTAGTTGTACCAGTGGGTGTTTGCGCTGAGGCCCGCGAATGCCGAACCGTTGTTGCCGGTCGCGGAAGTGTAGGCGTACAGAATTTCACTGAGCCCGTGCGGACCGTGGTTCGCGAGAGCGCTTAAGCCCAGATTCGGCATGAGCACAGCAACCGCGGCGAAACCCAAAATCAACTGAGGAAAGATGAGCAGGTAGAGCATTCCCATCTGCACGTCGTAGGCTTCGATTTTCTTGCCCAGGTACTCGGGCGTGCGTCCGACCATGAGGCCGGCGATGAAGACGGCGAGAACAACGAATACAAGCATGCCGTAGAGTCCGGCGCCCACGCCGCCAAAGACAATTTCGCCGAGCAGTATGTTGGTCAAGGGCACCATGCCACCGAGCGGGGTGAAGCTGTCGTGCATGGCATTGACGGCGCCGCAACTGGCATCGGTAGTCACCGTGTCAAACAGGGCTG
>CAXTSA010000191.1:0-5799 GCA_964246755.1 uncultured Acidobacteriaceae bacterium | reverse complement strand
TTTCACAGTAGGTTCGAGGTAAGGCGCTGCACTCCCCGCAGCTTTTCCGTCAAGAAAGGCTGCATTCGCAGATACCGGGTGACCCACAGCAACTGCGAAAACGCTTTAAGATGCCTGCTCCCGCGCGTTTGTGCAAACTATCTCAAGCAGCGGCGACTTTTGCTACGACGCGAAAGTACATAGCCTCCGGGGCAGACCTTCGCGCTACTCAAGCATCGATCTATCTGTTTAGATTGGGTGACGCCCGGCACTCTCTGCGGGCCATAAGCAGAAGGATGGTCGAATGAGAAAGGTCGCAGTCGTAGGGGCCGGGCCTGGCGGTCTGGCAGCAGCAATTCTTCTGGCATGCTCGGGCGTTGAGGTAACCGTCGTTGAAAAGCGTTCGCATGTCGGTGGACGCACCTCCACCATCGAGCGCGACGGCTTCAAATTCGATACCGGCCCAACCTTCTTCCTCTACCCGCGCGTGCTGCGCGAGATCTTTCTCGCTGCCGGCTTTGACCTTGAAGCCGAAATCACCATGGCGCGGCTCGACCCGCAGTACCGCCTCGTCTACGGCTCCGGCGGAGAACTGCTTGCCACCCCGGACGTCGAGAAAATGAAGCGCGAGATCGCCAAGCTCTGCCCGCAGGATGCGGACGGCTTCGTCCGCTTCATGACAGAAAACCGCACCAAGCTTGAAAAGTTTGTCCCGTTTCTTGAAACCCCCTTCGAGTCCTGGCGCGACCTCATCCACCCCGACATGCTCCGCCTGCTGCCCCTCCTGCGGCCCTGGCGTTCGCTCGATACCGACCTCCGCTCCTACTTCGACGACGAGCGCATCCGGCTCGGTTTCTCCTTCCAGTCCAAGTACCTCGGCATGAGCCCGTTCTCCTGCCCCTCCCTGTTTTCCATCCTGTCCTTCCTCGAGTACGAGCACGGCGTCTTTCACCCCATCGGCGGCTGCGGCTCCGTCACTGAGGCCATGGCTCGGGTCGCGCGCTCGCTCGGCGTCCGCATCCTGCTCGATGAGCCGGTCGAGGAGATCTTCTTCGAAGGTCGCAAAGCGGTCGGCCTGCGCACCTCGCAACGCAAGCTCGCCGCCGACTCGGTCGTCATCAACGCCGACTTCGCCGACGCCATGCGCACCATGGTGCCCGACAAGCTCCGTCGCAAGTGGACCGACAAGCGGATCAGCAAGAAACGCTTTTCCTGCTCCACGTTCATGCTCTACCTCGGCATCGAGGGTCTCTACGAGGATGTCTCCCACCACACCATCTATCTCGCCAAGGACTACCGGCAAAACCTGCGCGACATCGAGCAGGACCACCAGCTCTCCGACGACCCCTCCTTCTACGTGCAGAACGCCTGCGTCACCGACACCACCCTCGCGCCCCACGGCATGAGCACCCTCTATATGCTGCTGCCCGTCACCCACGACACCGGCTCGGTCGACTGGCCCAAAGAGCAGTCCCGCTTCCGCGCCCTCGCCATCGAGCAGATGCGCAAGATCGGCATCACCGACGTCGAGCGCCGCATCCGCACCGAAAAGGTCATCACCCCGCAGTGCTGGAACGAGGACTACGGGCTCTACCGCGGCGCCACCTTCGCCATGGCTCACTCCCTCCGGCAAATGCTGCACATGCGCCCGCACAACCGCTTCGAAGACCTCGAAAGCGTCTACCTGGTCGGCGGCGGCACCCACCCCGGCAGCGGTCTGCCGGTCATCTTCGAGTCCGCGCGCATCACCGCGCGGCTACTGCTTGAAGACCTTCACATGGAGCCGCAGTGGAATACCGACCCCGTCATGCCCGGCACACCTCCGCCCGACTCGATCTTTGAAGCAGTCGGTTCCGGGCCTGTCAGTTCAGGAGCCGCAAGCGCAACGCGATGACCACCACCCCGCACCTCCCGCAGCACGTCGCCGAGATCTCTCGTCCAGAGGTCTCGTTCGACGCTGCGCGCGCGGCCCAGCGGGCATGGGCCCAGACCCCCATGCGCGCTCGTCTGCGTATCCTCCGCTGCTTTCGCGCCGAGCTCGCCACCGGCGCGCGCGAGCTCGCCGCAACTGTCGGCACCCACTACTCCGGAAGCCTCCATCGCACCGACGCCGATACCCTCGTCGCCGAAATCCTGCCCCTCGCCGAAGCCTGCCGCTACCTGGAGCGCGAAGCGGAGTTCACCCTGCGCCCGCGCCGCGAAAGCACCCGCTCCCGGCCCTTCTGGCTCAGCGGCGTCGACGTCGAAGTCGAGCGCGTCCCGCTGGGCTTGGTGCTCTTGATCGGCCCTGGCAACTACCCGCTGTTTCTGCCCGGTGCGCAGGCTCTCCAGGCGCTTGCCGCCGGCAACGCCGTGCTGTGGAAGCCCTCGCCCGCCGGGGTCGCCTGCGCCCACGCGATGCGCGTCATGCTCATCGCCAGCGGCATGCCTCCCGCGCTGCTCACAGTGCTTGATCCCTCGCCCGCCTCGGCCATGTCTGCCATCGATGCCGGCGTCGACAAGGTCTTCCTCACCGGCTCCGCCGCCACCGGCGAGCTGGTGCTGCATGCGCTCGCCGCCGCCGCCACGCCGTCCGTCATGGAGCTCTCCGGCTGCGACGCCGTCTTCGTGCTGCCCGGTGCGGACCTCGGGCGAGTCGTCGACGCCCTCACCTTCGGCCTGCGCCTCAACGGCTCAGCCACCTGCATGGCGCCCCGCCGTGTTTTTGTGGCCCGCGAGCTTGCCGACGATCTCGCCATCGCTCTGCATACCGCTCTCATCGCCGGCCCCCCCGTCCCCGCCGTTCCCGAACGCACCGCCGCGCTTCTCGGCGAGTGCGTCGACGATGCGCGCTTTCGCGGCGCGCAGGTGTTGCTCGACGGAGCAGGGGCCAACGGCGCCCTTCGCCCAACGCTGCTCACCGCGGTCACCCCGGAGATGCGCATCGCGCAAACTGATCTGTTCGCGCCCGTGCTCTCCCTGCTCCCCTTCCGCACGCTGGCGGAGGCCTCCGCCATGCACGAGCGCTGCCCCTACGCCCTGACAGCGGCCATCTTCGGCCCCGCCCGACAGCAGCAAGCACTCGAGCTTGCGAACACCCTCACCGCCGGCACCGTGCTCTTTAACGACCTCATCGTCAGCACAGCCGATCCGCGCGTACCCTTCAGCGGGCGCAAACGCTCCGGCTTCGGCGCCACCCGCGGGCGCGAGGGCCTGCTTGAAATGACCGCCCCTCGCGCCCTCGTGCGCCAGCGGAGCAACAACAACATCGCCTACCAGCCAACCACACCGGCCCACGGAGCCCTCTTCTCGGGCTACCTGCAAGCCGTGCATGCGACAGGCTGGCGCAATCGACTGGAAGGCCTACGGACCATGGGCCGCGCCCTGCCGGGGCTCAAACCGTCCAGCCGCCAGGGCCACACACCAAAGAGATAGAGGAGATGCAACCCATGCGTATTGCAGTGATCGGTTCCGGACTTGGCGGGCTTTCCGCGGCCTGTACTCTCGCGGCCCGCGGTTACCAGGTTTCTGTCTTCGAGAAAAATCCCTGGCTGGGCGGCAAGGCCGCGGTCCTCGAGGAGCAAGGCTTCCGCTTCGACATGGGCCCCACCATCCTCATCCAGCCCTCGGTCCTCCGCCGCATCTTCTGTGAGGCAGGCCGCAATCTCGACGACTACGTCACCATGGTCCGGCTCAGCCCCCAGTGGCGCTGCTTCTTCGACAACGGCTCCGTCCTCGACCTAAAAGACGACGTCGCCGAGACAGCAACCGAGCTCAACGCGCGCAAGCCGGGCATGGGCGACAAATACGTGCAGTTCATGCAGTACTCGCGCGAGCTGCACGGCATCTCCGACCGCTTCTTTTTCTGGAAGTCCGTCGGCTCCATCAAGGACACCTTCGACATGAACGGCGCGTTCGACAAACGCGTCCTGCGCGACCTGCTGCAGATGCGCATCGGCTCCACCGTCGGCGCCACCATCCGCAAATACATCGACGACCCCGATGTCGCGCAGATGCTCGACCACTATGTGCAGTACGTCGGCTCCTCACCCGACGAGTCGCCCGCCATCCTCTGCTCCATCGGCAACATGCAGGCCGAGCAGGGCATTTGGTACCCCATGGGCGGCACCCGCGCCGTCCCGGAAGCCCTCGTCAAACTGGGCCGCGAGCTCGGCGTCGAATACCACACCTCGTCTGAAATCGAGCGGCTGCTGACCGAGAAAGACGGCAAGCGCGACAAGGTTATCGGCCTGACCACCACCGCCGGCGAGCGCTTCAGCTTCGACGCCGTCGTCTCCAATGAAGACGCGATACGCACGTACCGCGAACTGGTCGGCGGTCCCATCGCGCGCAAGTATGAGAGCGAGCGCAACTACGAGCCGGCCTGCTCCGGAGTCGTGCTCTACCTCGGCCTCAACAAGCGCTACGATCACATCGCGCATCACGACTTCGTCTTCTCCCGCGATCCGCACGAGGAGTTCCACCACATCTACGACCTTGGCGAGCCGGCGCCGGACCCTACCTGCTACATCGCCTCCACCAGCGGTACCGAGCCCGCCACCGCGCCTCCCGGCGGAGATGCGTTCTATGTGCTGGTCCACCCGCCTTACCTCAGGCCCAATCACGACTGGTCCAAAATGTTCCCGCGCTACCGCCAGGTCATCCTCGACAAGCTCAAGCGCACCGCCGGCCTTACCGATATTGAAGACCGCATCGTGTTCGAGCGCGCGCTCACGCCGGTCGATATCCACAACCGCTACAAGGTGCTCAACGGGGCCATCTACGGCCTCTCGAGCCATGGCCGCTTCAACGGCGCCTTCAAGCCCTCCAACACCAGCAGCGAGATCGACGGCCTGTTCCTCGCCGGCGGCGCCGCCCATCCCGGCCCCGGCATGCCCATGGTCATGATGTCCGGCTGGATCGCGGGTGATGCGGTCGACCAGCACTTCCGCGGCACGGAGTCGGCGCTCACCTCGCGCACGGAGGCCGAAGCCCTGTTGGCGCAGGCGCGATGAACGGAGAACGGCGCAACGGAGCGCAAGCGGGCGCAAAAGCGTCCGCCGCGGACGCCCGCGCCTCTGGGCGACCCGCTCCGGCCCCGGTTCGTCCCTCCCGCGCCCTGCTCCGGTTCTTCGACGTCTATCTCCACTTCTTCGTTAAGCGCCGCTTCCACGCGCTTCGCCTGGCCGGCGGCGAACACTGGTCACATGCCCAGCGTCCGCTGGTCGTCTGCCTCAACCATCCCTCCTGGTGGGATCCGCTCATCTCCATCCTGCTCAGTCGTTTTCTCGCGCCGGCCTCCGACCACTACGCCCCCATGGACGCGCTTTCTTTCAGGCGCTACGGTGTTCTGCGCAAAGTGGGCCTGTTTCCGGTCGAGCAGGGAACCGCTCGCGGCGCCGGGCAGTTCCTCCGCACCGCCTCGCACATCCTCGGCGACAGCAATGCCGTCCTCTGGGTCACGCCGCAAGGCGGGTTCACCGACGCGCGCACACGCCCTGTCGTCTTCCGGCCAGGCCTTGACGCGCTCCTGCGCCGCACCGCAAAGGTCACGGTCCTGCCCCTCGCGCTCGAATACACCTTCTGGGATGAGCGCCTGCCGGAAGCGCTCGGCCTTCTGGGTGAGCCGCTCGTGTTCACCCACGGTGCCCTTGCCGGCGCCGGGCCGGAGCAGCGCGACCTGAATTGGAATCCCAAGCCGAACCCCAAGCCCAATCCCGGAGAGCAGGTAGCCGCCGCTTTGGCTCGCACCCAGGACGCGCTTGCTACCCTGGCCCGGCGTCGCGCCCCCGCTCTTTTCACCACCGTGCTGGCCGGCGCCGAGGGCATCAGCGGAATCTA
>CAXTSA010000190.1:0-5853 GCA_964246755.1 uncultured Acidobacteriaceae bacterium | reverse complement strand
CCGACACCGAAATTTTCATCGATGAAGTAGACGTATGTCAGGCCGGGGGCGATCAGCGCGTCGATCTCCGCGAGCAGATCGGCGACGGGGCGCTCGCGGTATTTATTGCGGAACAGCGTTTTGTTGCAGAAGGAGCAGGACCACGGGCAGCCGCGTGCATACTCAAGCTCCGCGCCCAGTCCCTCCACATGCTCGAAAACATGGTGTTTGTGATTGTGGAGCTCGACCGGGTAATCGCTCAGGTCCATGGGGGCGAGGTCCGCCATGGAGGTCACGCCCAATCCCTCGCTCAAATGCACGCCGTCCGCATCCTGCCAGCAGCATCCGCTGATCGCACTCCAGGGTTTCGACGCAAGCAGCGGGAGAAGCTGGTCGTGCTCGCCGCGGATCACGATATCGGCGCCGGTTTTCCTGAGCGTCGTCGCGGGTGTAACAGAGCCGTGGGGACCGATGAGAACGAACTTCGCGGCTGTGCCGGCACCCTGCCGCAAAGCCGCGACCCACTCGCGCGGGACGCGCAACTCCGGCGGAGGACACCGCCAGAACAAGTACGATGGCGCCGTGGGGAGAACGACGAAATCCGCGGCGAAACCGGAAGCCTGCAGACGCGCCTGCACCTCCTCCGGCGAGAGCGCCTCCATCTGCGCGTCAATGAGCATGACCTGTTGGCCGGCCTTGCGCAACTCCTCGCGCGCGTGCAGCAACTCCAAGGGCAGGTGCGGGTCGCGGCAGCCGAAGTAGGTCGAGCCCTCAAAGCTCCAGCGCGGGTTGACGAGTGCGTACTTGCTGCTGCTCATGCCAAGCCTCTTCCAGCGGCGGCCTGGGCCACGGCCAGGTGCTGCTCCTGCTCCTGCTCCCGGTCCGAAGCGCTTTCCGGTGCAGCAACCGCGCGAGTGCGCCGGCCGCGCAAGTCGCTGTGCCAGAATGCGGCGATGTCGGCCAGGATGACGTCGAGCCGGCGTTCCGCACGCCATCCGGTGTGCGCCGTCAGCTTCGCCGTGTCGCTGATGTAGATCTGCTGATCGCCCGGCCGCGCCTCCCGGTAGTGAGCGTCGATCGCGATCCCTGTCCCCTTCTCGATTGCCGCGAGCGCCTGCCGCACCGAAATCGCCTGGCTTTGGCCTCCGCCGACATTGTAGATTTCTCCGGCCGTGACGCGGCGCTCGGCAACCACGCGCTCGATCGCGTGGACCAGGTCGTGCACATGCAGGATGTCCCGCACCTGGCAGCCATCGCCGTACACGGTGACCGGCTCCCCTCGAAGCGCCGAGTACAGAAAGTGAGCGACCCAGCCCTGGTCCTCTGTGCCGAGCTGCCGCGGCCCGGCAATGCAGCTCATGCGAAACACCACCGTCGGCACGTTGTAGATGCGGGCGTAATCGTGCACATACTGGTCCGCGGCTCCCTTCGAGCACCCGTAGGGTGAATGGAAGTCGAGCGGGTGCTTCTCCCCTACGCCGCAAAATGCCTCATCCGAAAAGGCATAATGATCGCCGGCGCGTCGCACCGGCACTCCCTCAAGCGATCCATACACCTTGTTGGTGGAAGTAAACAGGACCAGCGGATGCTTGCGCGCGGCTCGGGCAGCTTCGAGCACATGCAGGGTACCGAGGATGTTGGTGTGGCAGTCCTCCAGCGGATCCGCTATGGAGGTAGTGACCGCCACCTGCGCCGCGAAGTGGTAAATCTCCGTCGCACCCTCGGCCGCCTCGGCCAGCAGCGCGCGATCGCGGACATCTCCGCAAACGACCGTGAGCTGCCCGGGCGCTGCCAGGCTTTTCAGCCACGTGAGATTCGCCTCCACCCCGGGACGCACCAGCGAATCGAATACCGTGACGTGCGCGGCACTTGTCGTGAGCAGGTGCGCGGCCAGATTGCTGCCGACAAAGCCTGCCCCGCCCGTGATCAAGGCTCTGCGTTCGGTCCTGCTCTTCAATGTGCCTCCTTGGGGGTGGGACGCGCCGGACGCAGTGTATGTTGTTCCCGCGAGCGCATCACGCGGAAAGTCCGTACGTGTTCAACTCCTGCAGCATGGCTTCCGCTTTATCTTCAGCCTGCTGCGCGCGCAGCCACTCCACCAGTTCGGCAAAGCCTTGCTCATGGGTGATCCTCGGCTCATAGCCAAGCAGCGCGCGCGCCCGGGTCAGATCGGCATAGCAGTGGCGAATGTCGCCCGAGCGGTATCGACCAGTGAGCTGGTGGGGAAGCTCCTTGCCCAGCGAGGTTGAGAGCAGCTCGGCCACACCGGAGATAGATATCGGCTGCCCGGAGCCGACGTTGATGACGTGGCCGTTCGCCTCGCTCCGTTCCAGCGCCAGAATGTTGGCGCGCACAATGTCGTGGATGTTGACGAAATCCCGCTGCTGCTCGCCATCCTCAAAGACCAGCGGCGGCTGGTTGTTCAACAGGCGCGAGGCGAAGATGGCCGCGACGCCCGTGTAAGGGTTCGAGAGCGCCTGGCGCGTCCCATAAATGTTGAAGAAGCGCAGCGCAACGACGGGCAGATCGTAAACGCGGCCGTAGGTGAGGCACAGCTCTTCCTGATCGCGCTTTGAGAGCGCGTACACGCTCGTCACTTCGCTCGGCTTGTCCTCGGCGGTTGGCCGCGGCGTCAGCCCACCGGCGCACACCGGGCATTTCGGGTCCCAGTCGGCGGCCCGCAGCTGCGCGTTGCCGCGGATCGACGGCGCAACCGGGCCGCACTGCGCGCACGTGTAGGAGCCTTCGCCATAGATCGACATGGACGATGCGACGATCAGCTTCTCAATCCCCTGCTTGCTGTCGAGCAAAACCTGCAGCAGCTGCGCCGTGCCCATGGTGTTTACATCCATGTAGCGCTGGATCTCGTACATCGACTGCCCGACGCCGACCGTCGCAGCGAAATGGTAGATCGCGTCGACGCCCTCGATCGCCTGCTGCACCGCGCCCCGGTCGCGCACATCGCCGTACACGATCTCAACCTCCGGCGACAGATACGTCGGCAGCTTGCGGCCATGCACCTGCGACGTCAGGTTGTCGAGCACTCGCACGGAGTGGCCAGCCTGCAGCAGCCCGTCGGCCAGGTGCGAGCCGACAAAGCCGGCTCCGCCGGTGATCAGGATTGTTTTCGCGCCCGTCGATTTCGTCTGGGTGCTCATGTGCCGCCTTTCTTCGCCTACAGCGCGACCGCTTCCTGCTCCTGCTGCTGCTTCACAGCCGAGGGAGCGGCGTAGCGGCCGACCGCCCAGCGCGCGAACTCGGTGAAGTCCTCTATGTCCTTCGGCGGGCTCGCCCAGTGCGGCTCCATCCCGAGGTGGTCCGGCGTAAAGCACAGCGTCATCGTGGTTTCAAACGACGCGAGCGCGTTCATCTGCCGGTCGAACCAGGCCTCGGCGTCCGGGCGGAACCAATCGGCCCAGCTCACCCCGGTCCTTAGATAGCGCACACCCAGGCGCTGCATCCAGGCGACCGCCGCGTCCAGCCTCGGGTCTTCGTAGTGGAACCACTGGCAGATACCGAGCGCCGGGTTGTCGGCCGCGAGCGCAGGGAACATGTCGGCGCTTCTCTTCGGCGTTCCGTCATGGCGCAGAAGCCCCATGTAGTAGTGGCGATAGTAGGATGAGCCCTCGGCCTCCTTGTGACGCGTGGTCGCCTCCCAGCTCGGCGGCAGGTCGTACAGGCTGTACCAATGGATGCGCTCAGTCTGCCCCTTGAGCAGCGCCGCCATACGCTCGAGACCGAACGCGGCCACCTCTTCGGCACAGAAGGAAGACGCGCCCACCTCCGACAGCCACACCGGCAGCCCCGCGGCCGCGCGCGTCTCCCGAATACGCTCCGGCCACTCGTCGACCTGCCAGTGATTCCAGTCCAGGGGAAACCCATGCACCGCGACCACGTCGATGTTCTCAAGCGCGCCGTAGCTCTTCATCAGCTCGATCCAGCGCCAGTCGCAGGACGAAACACCGCCCAGCACGATCTTGAGCTCCGGGTTGATCGCGCGGATCGCACGCGCCGAGGACCGCACCATGGCGCCGAACTTCTCCCACTGCGGATCCAGGTGGAAGTTCCAGTGCGACAGGTTGTTCGGTTCGTTCCACAGCATCACTGCTTCTACCATCGGCCTTTACCCTTTTCCCTCACCAAAGCTTGCCTTCAAACTCAAGCTGCTGCAGGCTTTTGCCGTGCCGCTCAACGGCAACCGGCGTGCACAGCCACGTTTCCTCTTCAGGGTGCGCGTCGATGCGTAGCCCCGCCGAGCGCAGAATCGCCTCTACAGCGCCCCGGTTCGGCACCCACCAGTTCGTTTCATCCCCCGAGAACCGGTGTTCGAAAAACCGCATCTGCGGAAACGTGGGATCGGTGAAAATCTCCTGCTCCCAAAACGGATAGTCCGGCGCAACCGGCGTTGCCGCTTCCACTTCAGAGTGCGGGCGGTACAGCGTTTGAAACACCAGCGTGCCGCCCGGCTTGACCTTCTGCACCACCCGGTCAAGCGCGTACAGCGGATAGCGCAGGTGATAGAACAGGCCCATGAACAGTACGATATCGAACTGCTCGGGGATGGAGAGCACGTCGTAGGCGGAGCAGTGATCGTATTCGATCTCAAGCCCCAGCTCATCGCGGGCGATACGGGCCTGGTTCAGGTAAAGCTCTTCCGTGTCGATACCGAGCACGCGTGCGGCACTGCGGCGCTTGAGTTCGATGCTGTAGTACCCGGCGTTGCAGCCGATATCGAGAACGCTCTTCCCACTCAGGTCCGCCGGCAGAGCCTCGGAAAGATAGCGCCACTTGACAAAGGGATAGTCACCCAGAAAGTGCTCGGGAGCTGTCTGGACGCCGTGGATGCAAAGGTTATGGAACCAGGGTCCGGCGTTGCGGAGTCGCGTTTGCAGATCTTCGTGCTGTGCCGTCTCCGATGTCTGTGCTGCCAAAAGATGCGACCCCCGTCGTCTCTGAATTCATGCGGGCGAAGCGAGCCGGCCGCAGTGTTGCCCGGCGAACGCTGCGCGCCCGTCTCGCGCAACGTATGTAGATGCTAAATACACCTTTCGCGATCACGCTTGCAAGCGAAAGCGGCGCAAAGACGAAGATTCGCCCGACTCCCCACCCTATCAAATGAAGCGCCGAGGCTCCACGGGTCCGCCGCGGACCCGGCGGTGAGACGAGTGGGGACGGGATCCTGTTTGCCTTCGGCACACAACCCCCTTGGCCGCGCCGCGCTCTCTATGGAGAGGCGCTCGCGATGGTGTGTCGCCGATCACGCGGCAATTCCGCCGGCAACTTCCAGGAGACACAATGGCCCGTAATCCCCTCACCTTCGGCCCCAAGCCACCCTTTCCAGCACAGGAAAAACAGGCCGCCCCCGGCGCTGACCGCGAGATGAAGCCAGTACCCGACCATGGGCTTGAAAGCTACACGGGGCACAACCGGCTTACCGATCGCGTAGCGCTGATCACCGGAGCCGACAGCGGCATCGGGCGCGCCGTTGCAATCCTGTTTGCAAAGGAAGGCGCCGACGTCGTGTTCACACACGTCCCCGAGGAAGAGGCGGACGCGAAAATTACGGTGGACGCGGTCACGAAGCAGGGCCGCAAAGCGCACGCCATCGCGCTCGACCTGGCCCAGGAAGCCAGCGCGGCGAAAGCGGTTGAGGAAACGATCGCGAAGTTCGGCAAGCTCGACATCGTGGTGAGCAACGCGGCCTATCAGCGGACCTACGAGAAGCTTGAAGAGACCCCCTACGAGGAGTTCGCGAAGACTTTCCAGGTCAATGTTTTTGCGACGTTCGCAATCGCGAAAGCCGCGGAAAAATACCTCAAGCCTGGCGGCGTCATCATCAACACGACCTCTATCCAGGCCCTCAATCCCAGCCCC
>CAXTSA010000189.1:3275-5924 GCA_964246755.1 uncultured Acidobacteriaceae bacterium | reverse complement strand
TCCATGGATTGTGCGAAGCGGAGATCACGACGCCTGCCGCGAAACCGAACTTGCGTGCCAGATACGCAATCGCCGGTGTTGTGATCACGCCCGCGTTGGCAAGTATGGCTCCGCCGGAGACGAGCCCAGCATGCAGCAGGCGCGCGATCCACGGACCGCTTTCGCGCGTGTCCATGCCCAGCAGCACACGCGGCACAGGGTGATGCGCTTTGAGCGTGCGCGCCAGGGCTTCGCCTACCGCGAAAATCGTTGCGCGATCGAGAGGAGCCTCCCCTGCAATCGCGCGAATGCCGTCCGTTCCGAAGAGCTTTCTCATCTGTTAGGAAATCTCGTCTCAATCATTTTCGATGGCTGTCACGGTCGCGCCCAATCTCCCCGAGCGCAGACGCACCTGGATTGCGTCGCCCCGGCTGGCTACTTCGGCTCGCGTTATCAGCGACCCGTCCGCAGTGAACACCAGCGCGTACCCGCGGCCCAGCACCGCCAGCGGCGACAGCGATTCCAGAGCGCGCCGAGCCGCTTCGTGTCCGTGCCGTGCAGAGGCAAAGCGCGCCGTTTGAGCCTGCATGGACCTGCTCTTCAGAGTGGCCAGCTTGTCCTCCATACGTCGCAGCGGCCCCCGCGCGTCGTACCGGGTGAACGCCTGCGCTGCCCGCTCGTGTCTCTGGGCTGCCCCGCCAAGCCTATGCTTCACGCCGCCCTCCAGCCGGACTTGCAAGGCTTCCAGACGCTCTCGCATCGCTCGAAGACGATGCGTTGCGTCCTGGCGCAGCAGCGCTGCCGAAGCGGCGCCGACGCGCTCCGAGGCTTTGCGGGTCATTAGATTGTGAGCCCGCTCCTGCCGGTGGCGCAGGTCGTCGACGCGCTGCTCGCGCCGCCCGAGGCTGTCCCGCAGGCGCGCGCAGCTCGTGTGGATGGAGACCTCGGTCAAGCGTCTCCCCGCTATCGCCAGCCCGTACCGCGCGGCGCGGCCAAGCCTCGCTCGCAGCGCGTCCACCTGCTCCTCCACCCGATGCTGCGCGGCAGTGATCAGCTCCGCCGCGGCCGAAGGCGTGGGTGCGCGTAGGTCCGCGATAAAATCGGCGATCGTGAAGTCCGTCTCGTGCCCCACGGCGGAAACGACGGGTAAGACCGACGCCGCGATCGCTCGCGCGACTCGCTCGCTGTTGAAAGGGGCGAGATCTTCGAGCGACCCGCCGCCACGGGCGATCACAATCACGTCCACGTTGCGCGCCCGGTTGAAGTGCGCGATGCCGGCGGCGATCTCCGCTGCTGCCTGCTCACCCTGCACCACCGCCGGGTAGAGCAGCACATCGAGCGCGGCGTGCCGGCGACCGGCGACGTTCAGGAAATCGCGGATCACCGCGCCTGACGGCGAAGTCACAATGCCGACGCAGTGCGGGTAGGCGGGCAGCGGACGCTTGCGGTCCATCGCAAACAGCCCTTCCCCCTCCAGCTTCTTTTTAAGCTGCTCAAACGCAATCTGCAGCGAGCCCGCGCCGACTGGCTCCAGGTACTCGGCAATCAGCTGCATCTGCCCGCGCTGCTCGTAGACAGAAACGCGCCCGCGCAGCAGGATTTCCAAGCCGTCCTCCGGACGAAAGCGCAGCGCCTGCGCCTGCCGGCGGAACAGCACGGCAGGCAGCTGCGCATCGCCGTCCTTCAGCGTGAAGTAGACGTGGCCGGAGGGCGCCGCGCGCAGGTTTGAGATTTCGCCGCGCACCCACAGGTCGGCGTAGGCCTGCTCGATATGGCCGCGCACTTCGCTGACCAGGTCGGCGACGCACCACACCTTCCGCGCCGGTTCCTGCACGTCCTCGAAAAACTCCTCCTCGACCGGGGACGGCCTGGCAGGCATGGCGGCTCGCGCCCAGGCGGGCAAGGTATCGGGGCGGGTTTTCGATGTGGCGCGCGGGGCAGCAGGTCTATCTTTGGACCGGCCCGGCGCAGGGCTCTCCGGCAACGGCCCCGTCCGTGTTTCCGTCACTTCTCCAAAGAGAAAACCAAGCTGGGGCTCCCCGGCGGCTTGCTCCTCCGGGGCTTCCCGCGCAGAGGGACGGCTGCCGTGAAAGGTCTGCCTTGCTCGACCCGCTGCTCGGTCGGGGGTACTCATGGCTTCGAGTTTACAACTCTATTCAACGCCGCAGGTGCCGGATCAGGGCGAGTACGAGCGAGAGAAAGACACTGAGCAGCAGCGATGTTCCCAGCGGAACAAACACCTGAGCGTGCCGCCCGCGCCAGTGCAGATCGCCAGGCAGCCGCCCCAGCGGCCACCCGAACCTGCCGGCCAGCAGCAAAAGCCCGCCTACGAGCAGCAGCAGCACTCCCACCCCCGCCAGCAATCGGCCCAGCTCTGTCATGGCAACCTCGTCTGTAGCTCACCCCAGGCTTACCCCAGTGTAGAGAGTTCCGGCTCGCGATTCGCTTGACGCTTCCGGCTCACCCGGTGCATCTTTAATGCCCTATGCACGTGCTCGCCGCACTCGCCGGAATCCTCTGCATCCTGCTGGTCTTGCTCGATGCGTTCCAGACCGTGATCCTGCCGCGGCGGCCGAGCGGACATTTCCGCCTGACGCGTTTGTTCTATGTCGCGACCTGGAGGCCCTGGTGCCGCATGGTCGGCTTTGTGCGGGGTGCGCGCCGCCGCGA
>CAXTSA010000189.1:325-3247 GCA_964246755.1 uncultured Acidobacteriaceae bacterium | reverse complement strand
CAGTATATGGCCCGTTTTCGCTGGTGCTTTTGGTTGCGCTCTGGGCGATGTTCCTGATCCTCGGCTTCGGTTTTTGTTTCTACGGCGCGGGTTCGCCGGTCAAAGATCCATTGTTTGCTCATCCTGGACTGCGGTCAGACTTTTACGTGAGCGGCACGACCCTGTTCACGCTGGGGCTGGGCGATGTGCTGCCGCAATCCCGGATAGTCCGCGACCTCACGGTGGTGGAAGCAGGTACCGGGCTGGGATTTGTCGCGCTGGTTCTCGGATATTTCCCGGTGCTGTATACCGCGTTTTCGCGGCGAGAGGTAAGTATTTCCATGCTGGACGCACGCGCCGGCTCGCCCCCTTCCGCGGCGGAGCTGATGCGACGACATGCTTTCGAAGGTGGCGGAGAGGCGATGGCAGCACTCCTGGAAGAGTGGGAGCGCTGGGCAGCAGAGCTGCTCGAAAGCCACATCTCCTACCCGCTGCTGTGCTATTTCCGCTCGCAGCACACGAACCAGAGCTGGCTCAGCGCATTATGCGCCGTGCTCGATACCTGCGCGCTCATGGTCGCCTCTGTGCAGGACGCCCCCGGGCGTCAGGCGCAGCTTACGTTTGCCATGGCTCGTCACGCGGTCGTCGACCTTTCGCAGGTCTTTCATCTGCGACCGGTCGCGCCCAAGCAGGACAGGCTCACGCCGGAAGCCTTTACGCAGCTGCACGACCTGCTCTGCCAGGCTGGCACGCGCGTGGCCCGCGACGCCGGCTCGCTGGATCGCTTGAACGAGATGCGGTCCCTGTATGAGCCCTATGTCGAATCCCTCGGGCGATTCCTGTCGATGGAGCTGCCGCCCTTCATCTCCGATCGTCCCCGGCGCGATAATTGGCAGACTGTCGCCAAGCTGCGGCAGGCGACCCAGGTGGCCGAGCTGCACGAAAAGCAACACTCCAGGTACATCGGCCCGGCTCAGGAACCGGATATCGAACAGGAGGAGCACCACATTTTCTAAGGAGTTTTCGCCAAAGAGAAAGCCGCCCGTGGGCGGCTTTCCGAAGCGCATGGCCTGAGGCGATGCCGGGGGGCTTGAGGGATCAATGGGAGATGGGTTGCTTCCCGGACATTTGCGTCGTCCGGTTTGGCTGCCCATGCCGCATCCGCGAAGCGGAGTTGTGGCACAGTGCCAGGAAGCCGATGAGGGTGGCAATTCCACAGCCACCGTATACCTGGAGAAAAAGCGACACTTCAGAGTGCTCCCTTGCAGTTGCGCGTTGCTGCTCCCCGGTCAGGGCTCGGTCTCGATATCCGGTCTCGAGACCCTGGACAGGAAACTTGAACAGAGCCACAACATAGTCTGTTGAAGAGACACTTGGCTAGAGGAAATTGGGGCTGATTCGCAGCTTTTTTGACCGACGAAGGTACGGAAGTGTTTTTTTTGGACGAACGCGAAAAAGCCTCCCGCATTTGAGGGAGGCTTTTTCAGGTGCAGCCGCAAGCCAGGCGAAATCCGCAGTGGAAAACTAGGCCGGAACCGGGTCAAGCACCCGCGCAAACCGCTTGCCGGCGCGCTCTTCAAAGGCGTGCTTGTGGTAGGCGTACCCGGTGATCAGGGGCACCGCGAGCGTCGCCTCCGAGTACACCATCTGCTCAAACGTGGTGTCGACCTTGCCCCAGGAGCTCGCTTCCTTGAGCGTGCTTGAGGACAGCGCGCCGTCGCGCACGTCGGCCACCGTGACCTGGATCGCGTACTTGTGCATCGGGGCGTCCATGCCGAGGATGTCGGCGGCGACCACAATGTCCTGCGCGAAGTTTTTGGGCACCCCTCCGCCGATCATCAGCAGGCCGGTCGTTGGATTGGCGATTTTCAGCTGGGTCAGCTCGTAAAAGTCCTTCGCCGAGTCCAGTGAAACGTGAGGCTTGCCCTGTCGCGCATGCTGGTGCGCCACCAGTCCGAAACCGGCCGAGCAGTCCGAAAACGCGGGGCAGAAGATTGGCACATCCTCCTGGTAGGCGGCGTAGACGATCGAGTCGGCGTTGCCTTTCTCCGGCGTCCTGCCCTCGCGCTCCAAATAAGCGCCCATCTCGCGGATGAACTCGCGCGAGCTGTAGGGGCGCGGCTGGAGCGAGTTGGCGATCTTCTCGGTGGTCTCATCGCAGACGCGCAGCTCTTCTTCGTCGATCAGCGTGTCGTAGATCCGGTCGATCATCAACTCGCGCAGGGTCGCGTCCTCGGTGCCCTGCTTATAAAGCTCGTCCGCGATCCAGTGGCGGAAGCCGAGCGCCTCGAAGAAGTCCTGATCGACGATGTTGGCGCCGGTCGAAACGATCGCATCCACCATCTTGTTGCGGATCAGGTCGATGAAGACCTGTTGCAAGCCGGCGGAGATCAGCGAGCCGGCCAGGCACAGGATCACGCCACAGTCCTTGTCCCGCAGCATGCGTTCGTAGATGGAGGCCGCCCGGGCAAGGTCACGGGAGCTGTAGGCCATGTGCTGCATGGCGTCGACCAGGGCGACAACATCGTGCTGCTTGATGTCGAACTGCTGGATGGGATGCGAGAGAAGCTCTTTTTTCGTTGGCATGGCAGCTGCAAGTTTACCAGCGCAAGGACCGGCTTTTCTTTAAGATCTGGTTGCATGGCCGATACGTTCACCGCAAAAAGCGCTGCCCTGGACCCGAACGCCGCGCGTGACCGGCTCGGTTACGGGCGTCGGGCGGTGGCGTTGCTGTTCACTGCGGGTGTTGTGGACTTTCTCGATCGCGGCTCGCTGGGTATCGCAAACGGGCCCATCCGGGCGGAGCTGCACTTTTCGGGAACGCAGATGGGCGCGCTGCTGTCTCTGTTTTCCCTCGCCTACGGGCTGGCTCAGGTGCCCGTGGGGAGCCTGCTCGACCGTTTCGGTGGACGGGTGCTGCTGGGGTCCGGGTTGGTGGTGTGG
>CAXTSA010000189.1:0-260 GCA_964246755.1 uncultured Acidobacteriaceae bacterium | reverse complement strand
CGACGGCGCTGGTCGGCAGCTTTGGGCAGTTTGCGCTGTTGCGGTTGCTGCTGGGCGTGGGCGAGGCGCCGTTCTTCGCCGCGGGCGTGCAGTCCGTCGAGGGCTGGTTCGCACCGGAGGAGCGCGGCTGGCCGACCGGGCTCATGAACGCGTCGACCATGCTCAGTCAGGCAGTGGCGCCCCCAGTGCTCACGGTGCTGATGCTGCATGCGGGCTGGCGCGTGATGTTCGCGGTGCTGGGCGGGCTGGGCGAGATCGCC
>CAXTSA010000188.1:0-5929 GCA_964246755.1 uncultured Acidobacteriaceae bacterium | reverse complement strand
GCGCGGGGTGCGGATCCAGAGGTGGCGGTTTTCCATCAGGAAATCGACGCCGTGTTCCTTGAGCGAGATGGGGAAGGGCGCGCCCTCGCCCACGCGCTGCTTGACCTCGATTCCTTCCACGTCGAGCTCATAGCCGCCGGGAGCGCGCTTGTCGGCGCGGACTCGTCCGCGAACCACGACACTCGACTCCTGCGTCAGTCCTTTGATGGTTTCGAAGACTTCCGCGGGCACTGCCGCCTTCGGCACGATGCCCTGGATGGTGCCCGATCCGTCGCGAAAGATGGGGAATAGCAGCTTGCCACTTTCGCGCAGGTTGTAGAGCCAGCCCTGCAGGGTTACCATCTCGCCTTCGTGCCGGCCGATCGCGGCGATCGTCGTGAACGGGGACTGCGCCGGGGTTGTCTGGGTCTCGTCTGCCATGGTCTAGTTCTCCTCGCCCGAGCGGCCCGAGTCAAAACGTGCGAAGGCTGTTTTGGCCTGCTCCACTACCTGCACGGCATCGGAGCCGTAGGAGTAGTGGATTTCCAGCACGCCCGCGGGCCCTTGTTTCGCACGCTGGAGGCCGGCCAGTGCCGGAGGGAAATCGATGGTGCCCTCGCCCGGCCACAGGTGCTCGTCTCGCTCGCCGTGATTGTCGTGCAGGTGGGCTGACCGGACGAAGTCGCTCAACTCGGAAAGAGCAGCGGGTACGCCTTCGGCCAGGTGGGCGTGGCCCACATCCAGGCACACGCCAATGTCATTGAAGTGACCGGTCCGCAGGATTTCAAGCAGGTGAGCGGGCGTGGTGACTTCGTTCTGGATATTTTCGACCAGCAGCTTGACGCCCAAAGGCCGGGCATAGGCTTGCAGGTGTTCGAGCGCGGTGAGCGCGTTTTCGAGCGTGCGCGGATCCCAGCTGTCGCCCCGGTCACCGAGGTGCAGCACCAGGTACTGGAACGGGATCTGCTCGGCGGTTTCAAGCGCGCGCTTTACCTCGTCCATGGCGTCGATGCGCCGGGACTTGTCGTGGTGCACGACATTGACCGAAGGCTCGCCGCCGCGGCCGGAGTCGCGGTCGCTGAAAAGGGGCGCGTGCATGGAGAAAAGCGAGACCGCGCTTGCGCGGAACCAGTCGGCGATCTCCCGGACGGCGGCGCGGTCGGTGTAGTCGAAGTGCTGGCGCGCGGCGAACAGCTCGATACCCTCGGCGCCGGATCGGGCGAGCGTGTCGAGCAGACCGGGGTGGAGACGCGAGCGCAGGAACACGTGTGTGGAGATGACTTTACGCATGGAAGAAAGGCATTCAGCTTATCTTCTCATCTCCGGAATACGGGCGATCCCGAATGCGTGACCCGGGCCGCCAGGCTGACGCAGAAAGGATGGCAGGCGGCGAGTTTCCGCCCGACCCATACGGAACCGCGCCCTGTCTCGCGGCCCGGCCGGTAGACTGGAACCCGATGCCGGTGACACTGAGTTCTTACTCCAAAGTGAATCTTGGACTGCTGATCGGGCCGACGCGGCCGGACGGTTTTCACGCGCTCACGACGCTGTATCAGACGCTGGCGGCGCACGACCTGCTCACGGTTTCGGTTGCGCGGAACAGCCCGCGCGACCGCTCGGGTGAGTCCGGGGAGCGCATTGCGATTACCTGCAACGATCGGCGGGTTCCGCTGGACGGACGAAACACGATCTGGAAGATGCTGGCGCTGGCGCTGGCCGAGCCCGGGCGCGAGAAACTGCGGGTACGGGTGCACCTCGAGAAGCGCCTGCCGGTGCAGGGCGGCCTGGGCGGCGGCTCGGCCAACGCTGCGACGGCGCTGGTGGGGCTGGAGCGGGAGCTCGCGCGGCTGGGCCTGGCCGAGCCGCTCGCCGGCGCTCCCGCTGAGGCGCTGACCGGCGAAGCCCGGCTGCGACTGGCGGCTGAGGTCGGCTCGGATGTGCCGCTGTTTCTGCTCGGGGGCAGCGTTCTGGGACTCGGTCGCGGCGAGCAGGTCGTTCCACTGGCGGACCTCGAGGAGATGACCGCGGTGGTCGCTCTGCCGGATGTGGGCGTATCGACCCCGGCTGCGTTTCGGGCCTGGGATTTCGAACAGGCGACGGCTCAGTTGACGCGCGAAGCACTGGCCGGTAGACTAACGAAGTTGAGTCGCGCTCTCGCATCCGCATGGGTCGAGCAGCACGCAACCGGTGTCCTGATCTCGAACGGCATTTCAAGGAGCGATCCGCGGAATGCTTCCGATGGCCAGGGCCTTGCGGGAGGCCCCTTGCTTTCCACGCTTGTCCAGACCGGGATCCTCCCTAACGACTTTGAACCGGTCGTCTTCCGGCAGCATCCCCTTCTTGAACAGATCAAGCGTGCGCTCGCGGGCAAGTCTTCCGGCGAGACGGCCGTGTATGCTGCGCTCTCCGGCTCCGGATCGGCTGTTTTTGGCCTATATGGAGAGCCCGCGAGCGCGCTTGCGGCGGAGTCGCGGCTGAACACGCTTGGCGTACGCAGTCTGCGCACCCGCACCTTGGGGCGCGCCGGCTACTGGGCCGGGATGGTGGTCGATGAGGTGGCATAGGGCAGCAGAAGCAACCCGCAGAAACAGGTGGGAAGATTTTTTGGGCGATCGACTAATGGTAGGTCAAGTGCCTTTGACGCACTTTGTCTAGGTTCGAATCCTAGTCGCCCAGCCAGGTTGGGAGTGGAATCGCGGAAGCCGGGAAAACGACCCCGGCTGTGACAGAACCAGTGAACGAGAGCCAAACAGCCTCGTGAAAGGGTGACACAACGTGAAGCAGAGTGCGGAAGAGCTTGGAGCGGCGAAGAACGGTACGCAGGCGACGGTAACCACCGCCCAGGTGGCCGACGACGCGCGCAATGGCCAGGGCGGGGCGAAAGCGACAGAGCGAACTGCCGGGGAGCGCAAACGAAGCTCCCGGCTGCGCGAAGACAAGCGGTTTCGCATTTTTTCAGGGAGCGCCAACCCCGAGCTCGCGGCCGAAATCTGCCGCCATATCGGGGTGCCGCTCGGGGAAACCCGGATTCAGCGCTTCGCCGATGGCGAGATGCACTTCCAGCTCCTGGAAAATGTCCGCGGCGCGGACGTTTTCCTGGTGCAGCCCACCTCAAACCCGGTGGACCGGCACCTGGTGGAGCTGCTCATCATGATCGATGCGCTCAAACGGGCGTCCGCCGGGCGGATCACGGTGGTGGTTCCGTATTACGGCTATGCGCGGCAGGACCGGAAGGATCGGCCGCGGGTAGCTATCTCGTCCAAGCTGGTCGCAGACCTGCTTGCGACCGCCGGCGCGAATCGCGGGTTGTTCATGGACCTGCACGCGGCGCAGATTCAAGGCTTCTTCAATATCCCGGTCGATCACCTGTTCGCGAGCCCGGTGATGGTGAGTTACTTTCGCGAGCTCAACCTGCGGAACCTGACGGTTGTCTCGCCGGACGCGGGCGGGGTGGAGCGGGCCCGGTTTTTCGCGACGAAGATGGGGGCGCCGCTGGCCATTGTCGACAAGCGGCGAACCGACATCAACGTGACGGCGGTGATGCATGTGATCGGCGATGTGCGCGGGCGAAGCTGCCTGATCATCGACGACATCGTGGACACCGCCGGCACTCTGACCAAGACAGTCGATGCCTTGCTCGAGCAGGGTGCGACTGAGGTATATGCCTGTGCGTCGCACGCGGTGCTGTCGAACCCGGCGGTCGAGCGTATCCACAACTCCCGGTTGAAGGAGCTGGTGGTGAGCGACTCGATCCCGCTGTCGGAGGCGGCGCGAGCGGAGCCGAAGATCAAGGTGCGATCGATTGCCGGCCTGCTGGGCGCGGCGATCGAGAGCATCCATATGGAAACCAGCGTCAGTACGCTTTTTAGCTAGCCCGACGCCGAACGAAGTATCGAAAGACGGAAAGGGAGCAGGCATTGCCTGTGCCCGAAAGGAAAAGGAATCATGGCAAGCACTGAAATGGTCAACGCGGCACCCCGCGAGGGCAGGTTTACCAAGAACGCGGCGCGCCGGGTGCGTGTCGCCGGCAAGTTGCCCGGCGTGGTCTATGGCGCCAAGGAGCCGGCGGTCGCAGTTGAGCTCGACCCCAAACAGATGCTGCGTATCCTGCACTCGGAGAGCGGCCACAACACGATTTTCGACCTCGATGTCGCCGGAACGAAAGCCAAGGCGATGATTGTCGACTGGCAGTTCGAGCCGATCAAGGACCGCCTGATCCATGTCGACCTGAAGCGGATCGCGCTCGATAAGGCGATGCATGCCGAGGTGCCGGTTGTGCTCACGGGTACCGCCTTCGGCGTGAAGAATGAGGGCGGCCTGCTCGACCAGGTGCTGCGCGAGGTGGAGATCGAGTGCCTGCCGTCGGATATCCCGGCCTCGATTGAAGTGGATGTGTCCGAGATGAAGATTGGCGACGTGATCCGCGTGGCCGACCTGCCCCACGGCGGCAAGTTCCGCTTCATCACAGACGAGGAAACCACGGTCGCGCACTTGGCCCTGGTCAAGGAAGATACGGCCACCACCGAGGCACTGGCTGCCGCGGTAGCGGAGCCGGAGGTGGCGAAGAAGGGCAAGGGTGAAACGCCTGCGCCGGCCGCCGACACGGGCAAGAAATAAAGGAGCAGGGGAATGCTGCTGGTGGTCGGGTTGGGCAACCCTGGCCCGGAGTACCAGTGGACGCCGCACAATGCCGGGTTTCTCGCGATAGATCGGATCGCGGATGCGGCGGGGGTAGCGGTGAGCAACCGGCGCTGCCGGGCACTCACCGCCAGGGTTCAGATGGGCGGACGCGAGGTGATCCTGGCCAAGCCGGAAACCTGGATGAACCTGAGCGGCGAGGCGGTGGCGGCGCTGGTTCGGGAGTTCGAGGTAGACCCCGAGCGGGAGCTGGTCGTGGTGTACGACGAGCTGGCCTTGCCGCTGGGTACGGTTCGGGTGCGGCCCGGCGGTTCGTCGGGCGGGCACAACGGAGCCAAGAGCATCAACGCGCTGCTGGGCACTGAGCGCTGGGCAAGGGTCCGGATCGGCGTTGGGCCGGACGGGGCGATCGGCAAGGGGCGGCGCGGCGCGGACTACTTACTGCAGCCGATGCGCCGGATGGAGTTGGAACTGCTGGGCGAGGCACTCGATCGCGCAGGGGAAGCAGTTGCGGCGATCGCGACCGATGGGGTCTCCGCGGCGATGAACAAGATCAATCCCCGTGTCCCTTCTGCTGAAGGAGCTACGGGAAAAAAGCAGGAATTCTAAACGGTTCGCTTGTGCTTGTGAAAGCAGACGGCCGGGAGCGAGGCAGAAAATATGGCGGAAACAGCAGGGCGTTTTTACGAGGTGATGTTTATCGTCCGTCCCGATGTGGCGGAAGAGGATGTCGACAAGCTGATCGCGGGCTTTGAAGGCACTGTAACGAACGGCGGCGGCAGTGTGCGCTCGCTTGAGAAGATGGGCCGCCGCAAGCTGGCCTACACCGTCCGCAAGTTCAACGATGGCAACTACGTGCTGCTAACCATCGATGCTGACGGCAAGCTGGTGGCCGAGCTGGAACGTCGCCTCCGCGTGTCGGAACCGGTCATCAAATTCCTGACCGTACGCATGGACGAGGAAGAAAAGCGCCTCGACAAGGTAAAGGCTTTGCGTGCGAGCCGCACCAAGCGCAGCGCCCAGCCGAATGTCGAGGCTGTGGAGCCTGCCTCGCCTACGGTCGGGGCAACCGCGGACGCGCCGGCACTGGCCTAAGCAGGACTTTTCCAAGAGATTGCAGTACCGCCCGGCACAGAGCCGGCAGGAAGGGAACAGGATCATGGCAGACGAAACACAGGCAAGTCCGCGCGCGGAGAACGCCGCCGCGCCGCAATCAGGGGAAGGCGCAGGTTCCGCGGGCGCAAGCTCCGCGAACACGGGCACGGGAGCTCCACGCTCGGGCGGGGGAGGCTACGGGGGGCAAGGCTCAGGA
>CAXTSA010000187.1:2327-5993 GCA_964246755.1 uncultured Acidobacteriaceae bacterium | reverse complement strand
GCCTCAAGCACGGCCCAAGTGCGCCGGAGGCGGGCTTCGCCGTCGGGGGAGAGCAGCCCGGCGCGGGGGGCGATGAGCTCGGGGAGGGGGCGTCGGAGCAGGGCAGGGTCGTCCGCGCCGCAGAGCAGGTGGAGGTCGGGGAGCAGGAGCCCGCACCAGGGCGCGCGGAGCACGGTGAGCCAGGCGGCGCGGTCAGAGGGGTGGAGCAGGGCGCGCAGGAGCATGAGGAGGTCGTGGACCTCGGGCTGGTCGGCGAGCGGTTCGAGCTCGACGGCGCGAAACGGGATGGAGGCTGCCCGGAGCGCGGGGAGGATAGAGGCGAGGTGGCCGCGCGAGCGCACCAGCACGGCGACGCGGTACTCCTGCTCGCCGCGTGCCTGGGCCTCGGCGATGCGGGGCAGCTCGGAGGCGAGAACGCGCGCGACCTCGGCCGCCTCATGGAGGCGGGCCTGCGCGAGATCGTCTCCGGCGTCGCGGTCGGTAAAAAAGGGGTGGAGCTGGAGGCTTTGCTGCGCTTCGTCATCTTCCCAGGCGTGGGCGGGGACAAACGTGTCGGCGCCCTGGCCGGCGAAAATGTGTTGAAAGTGCGCGTTGAGCTGCCGGACGAGCGCGGCATGGGAGCGGAAGTTATGGGTGAGCTGCAGGGTGTGGCAGGGGTGGCGGCGGTCGTCGCCGCAAGGCAAGCCGTGCTCGCGGGTCTCGTGGAACAGGGCGACCTCGGCCTGGCGAAAACCGTAGATGGACTGGAGGGGGTCGCCAACGACAAAGGCGGTGCGCCGGTCGCCCTCGCTCCACTCGCGCAGCAGCTCCGAGATGAGGCGGTACTGAGCGCGCGAGGTGTCCTGGAACTCGTCGATGAGCAGGTGGCGTTTGGATTCGCTTTCGAGCAGGCCGCGCTGGGTGGTCTGGTCTTCGAGGACGGACTGCGCGGCCTGGGCGATCTCGACGAAGTCGACGGTATCGGTTTCGGCGAAGACGAGGCGCAGCTCGGCGGCGGCGCGGCGCAGGACGCGGAAGACGGCGAGCAGGGTGTCCCACTGTTCGTCTGTGTAGCGAAGGGGCGGCAGGGCTCGGAGCCGGCAGAGGGTTTGGAGCAGGTCGTCGCCGCCGACGGCTTGCAGGTCTCCGCAGCAGTGTTCGATCTGTTTTTTAAAGCGGGTGCGCTCCTCCTTGCCGGGGCCTACGCCGGGGCCTACGCCGGAGCCGGGGGCGGGGAAGCCGTGAGTAACGTTCCACTGCTTACGCCAGCCATTGTCGGTGCGCAGCAGGAGGGAGGCGAGCGCAAGCCAGTGATCGCGGTGCTCGGGCGTGGCGGAGGGGAGTTGTCGGGCCGTATGCAGCACGTGCAGGGGGGATTGTTTTTCGCCATCGACGAGGTTGGCAGCGGCGTATCGGGCGGCTTCCAGCAGCTGCTGGGCCGCGGCCGGGGCGCGGTCGAAGGTCTGGCGCAGGGCGGTGAGCACGCGCCGGTTTTCGTCGGCGAAGGGCTGCTCGAGGCGGCTCCGCACCTCGTCCCAGTCGACCCCGTCGTCGAAGCGGAGCGGCAGCACGCCGAGCCAGGCGTCGCGGCGGGCGAGCATGGAGGCGAGCAGCCGTTCGCATTCGGGCAGGTTGTTGTCGCGGCGGCGGAGAAGCGTGCCGAGCGCGGTTTGGAGATCGGGCTCGGCGGGGGAGCCCAGCAGCGCCAGGGTGCGCCGGGCCGCCATGTTGTAGAGGGCGGAGGCGTCCTCAGAGGGGGCGAGCGCGCCGCCGAGCCGTGCGAGTAGAGGCTGGCCGTGGGCCAGGCGAAGGCAGAGCGAGTCGATGGTCTGGACGTCGAGCCGGTGCGGCTGCTCGAGCAGGTGCCAGCCGAGGGCATCGGCGTGGGCGAGGGCCCGGCGCGCGAGGGGCATTTCGTCGCCTTCGCCGGGGTCGGGGTGTGCTCGTGCCCGCTCGAGGGCTCCGACGATGCGGGCGCGCATCTCCGCGGTTGCGGCGCGGGTGAAGGTGATGGCGAGGATCTGCTCGGGCTCCTCAACCTCGGCGAGCAGGGCGAGGAAGCGCTGGGTGAGGAGGTTCGTTTTGCCGGCGCCTGCCGGGGCCTGCACGAGGATGGACCGGGTGGTGTCGATGGCGGCGCTTCGGGCCCCGGCGTCCTCCGGGGTTCGTCGTCCGGGCTGCGGTGGCGCGACGGCGTAGAGTCCCTGAGTTTCAGGCATACTCGTCCTCCTCCCCATGGTGTAGCTCGGCAGCGGAGGCCTGCGAGCGGACGCGGCAGATGCCGTGGAGGCCGCAGAGCCTGCAGGTTTGCTCACCGTGCTTGGGGTTGACTGGGGCTTCGCCACCCGCGAACTGCGCGGCGAGGGCGCGGAGGGCTTGGTCCCAGCCGGGGCGTGCTTCGTCGAACAGCGAGCTCTTGTCGGGACCCGGATTTTGGCTGGGATTTTGGCTGGGGTTTGGGCCGGGGTTGGGGCTGCTGCTGCCCGGCTCGCTTGCCGGGTCGTTGGCCAGGGCATGGAGGCTGGTTTTTCCCGCGCGGATCTGCGCGAAGGCGATGCCGGAGACGCGTTCGAGCCCGCCGTAGAGGGCGTAGATGGGGAGCTGCGGCTCGTCGGGGCGCGCGCCCTCCCACAGCCCGATGTTGACCCGTTCGGCGGTCTTGTAATCGAGCAGCAGCTTCGCGCCGCCGGCGACTTCGTCGACACGGTCGAGGCGGAGATTGAGCAGGAGTTCGCCGACCGGGGCGTTCTCGACTTTTTGCTCGAGGCCGATGACGCGGAAGGGCGCGCGCCGCTGTTCCACGTCGAGCCACCAGAGCAGGCGGGTCGACAGCCGCTGGGCTTCGAGCGCGAGATAGGCCGTAGTCCACGGGTCGCCGGCAGCTGCGGCGGTTCTCGGCTTGAAGCTTCTGGCGATCGCTGCTTGGACCAGTTCTTCGATTGTCCCGTTGTCGATGGCGCGCTGGAGATCGTCATGGGTGTGGAGGCGACCGGGGGCGGGAGCGGTGGACCAGAGTTCCTCGAGCGCGCGGTGCAGAAGGGTGGCGCGCTGGCCGGCGTCGAGTCCCCAGGCTTCTTCGTCGAGCGCTTCGGCGCCGAGCCGTCGGGTGGCGAAGCTCTGGAAGCCGCACGCGGCCTGGCGCTTGAGTACCTCGCTGCCGCCGGCGGGGCGGCCCGGCGGCCAGGGGGCGACGGCGACCGTCTCGGAAACGCGTACGAGTTCGCAGGGGGTCGTAGGCAGCCGCGCCGTCTCGGTGTCACTGCTGAGATCGGGGCTGCTGAGATTGGGACTGCCGGTTTCGGGGCTGAAGAGCGGCAGCAGGGGCGAGGGTCGCGCTTCAACGCCGGCGCACTGCCGGGCGTAGCTCGCGACGACCACGGGTGCGCTTGCGAGGACGCGCCGGGTCTGGGTTTGGGCAAGGGCCGCATCGACTTCGGGGCTGCTGTGGGGCATGCCCGCGTCGCGCTGGAGACCGTGCGCCAGCAGGGGGTGCACGCGGCCGGGTCGCGGCCACTGATCCTCGGTCATGCCGAGAAACCATAGGGAGTCGAACTGGAGGCCGGCTGCTTCAGAGACGCCCAAGATTTGCACGGGGGCGTGCCGGGATTCGGCGGCGAAAAGGGTGGTTTGGGCCGCTTCAAGCAGCTCGCGGACAAACTCGCCCCAGCTGACGGGGCCGCCGACCAC
>CAXTSA010000187.1:0-2317 GCA_964246755.1 uncultured Acidobacteriaceae bacterium | reverse complement strand
CAGCAGATCGTCCCAGCGGCGGCGCGCCTGGAAGGGAAGCGAGGTGAGCTCGCGGTGGCCTGGCCAGCCCGCGGTTTCAAGCTGGGCCGGGACGGCCTCGGCCCACTCGGAGTAGGGACGGCGCCGGGATTCGCGACGGGTGAAGGCGTCTGCCCGGCGAAGGCGCTCAAGCAAGGAGGCGGCCAGCAGGCCGGGCTTTCGGTCTCCGTGGCGCAGGAGGCTGCCGAGGCTGAGCTCGGAGGTGAGCAGGCCTGCGCGGCGCAGTTTTCGATCCGCTTCGGCCAGCTCGAGGGCCTCGACCTCGTCGGCTGCTAGGAAGCCGCCGAGCAGAAGGCTTGTGATCTCGGCGGCGGGCAGGGGGCCGGTAAGCCAGCGGAGCAGCAGCAGCGCGGAGGCGACGACCGGGATTTCGGACAGGGGTGCGCCGAGCGAGAACTCATAGGGCGCGGCGCCCGGGCCGGCCGCTTGCTGAGCGGACTGGGGCAGGAGCACGCGGCGGAAGACCCGGTCGAGCTCCGCGCGGGCGCGACCAAGCTCGCCTACGAGAACCCCGATGCGCCGGGAAGGATCGCGCTCAAGCTGCCGGCGGACCCAAAAGGCGCAGGTTTCGAGCTCCTCCCGCTCGTCCGCGGCGGCTACGACCTGGCGGACGGCGGCGGGTTCGCCTGCTTCCGCATGGATGACGCGGACGCCCGAGTCGGCGAGCGCGCGGAGCAAGGCTGACTGAGCCGGGGTGAACCGGTCGAAGCCGACCAAGAGCAGCTCGGGCGGGAGGAGGTGCCGGCGCGCGAGTGCGGGGGCGTGGCGGCGGAGCGTGTCCTCGAGGGCCGCCCGGCTGATGACGCCGCGGTCGCTGCAGAGCGCATCGAAGTCCGCGGCCCAGGTGAGAAAGCGGTCGGCATCCTCATGCGCGGCGGCCCAGGGGGCCCGGCGAGAGGTGTGGGCGTTGTAGGCGCCGAGCAGCGAGTAGGCGTCGGCGGCGAGGCGCGCCAGGCGTTCGGGCGAGACGACGGCGGAGGCGGCCTCGGTTTGCGCACGCCTCCACAGGAGCTCCTCCTGGGCGGGGCTCAAAAGGAGCGGCAGCTCAGCAACGCCTGCCGAGGCCAGGCCGTGGTAGAGGTGATCGAGCCAGCCGGTCCAGTCCTGAATGGGCGGGGCCAGCCAGCTTTTGCGGTCGCGGGCGTCCTGGGCGTAGGCGCGGGCCAGGGCGCGGGAGGCGCGAGGGCTGCCTGTGAGCACGCGAGCGCCACGGGCGAGCGCCTCCGCTACCGGAGCGGGCACGCGAAAGCTTGGAGTGAGAGTACTGCGCGTCACAAGGATCAGTTTATCGGGGCAGGCCGGGTGCGGTCGCGAATGGGACATATAAACTGTAACCGTGGTCACCTCCCTGCGCTTCGCCTCTTACGCTAGTTTGCCGCGCTTCGCGAGCTGCGCCGGTTTGCTGATGGTTTCGCTGCTGCTCGGCGGCTGTCGCCAGCCGTCCTCTGCTACCGCCAATGCGGGCCCGGTGCGCCACTACCCGGTGACGGGCAAGGTGGTGGGCACGAATGGGGAGTCGGGCGAGGGGGAGCTGGATGCGGCGGCGATCCCGGGGGCTATGGATGCGATGACGATGCCGTACAAGCTGAAGGATCCGGCCGATCTGAAATCCATCCATCGCGGCGACTTGATCACCGGAGTGCTGGAGGTGGGCGGCAGTGCCACCCGGCTGGGCAGCGTGAAGGTGACGGATACGACGAAGGAGATACGCGAGCTGTCGCCCGAGGTGCAGGGCAAGCCGCTGGTGCCTGGCGAGAGCGTGCCCGATTTCGCGTTTACCGACCAGAGCAACCGGACGATCCACCTGAGCGACTTTAAAGGCGAGCTGCTGCTGGTGACGTTTGTGTATACCAACTGTCCGCTGTCGGACTATTGCCCGCGGATGAGCCATAACTTTGCCGATATTGACAAGGCGCTCGCCGGTGGACCGCTGTATGACCGGACGCATCTGCTGACGGTTTCGTTTGATCCGAAGCGGGATACGCCGGCGGTGCTGCGGTCCTACGGCGGGGCGTATACGGGCAAGTACACGGGGGAGACGTTTGCGCACTGGAGCTTTGCCGCGCCGAAGGGGGCGGACCTGCAGCCGGTGCTTGCGTTCTTTGACGTGGGCGCGGTGCCGGCGCCGGGCGGCACGCTGACCCACACGCTTTCCACCGTGGAAATAGGGCCGGACGGGCGGGTGCTGAAGTGGTATGGCGGGAACGACTGGACACCGGCGCAGGTGCTGGCCGATGTGCGGAAGAGCTTAGGGGCGCCCACGGCAGGGGCACACGGG
>CAXTSA010000186.1:3533-6000 GCA_964246755.1 uncultured Acidobacteriaceae bacterium | reverse complement strand
CATCGATGAGCAGGGCCGCTTCGCGATATTTTGTAGGGTGAGGTGACTATTTCTTTCTGAAGATAAGCGCGTTCGGGTAGGAAGCGACATAGGTCTGGTACTGCCCATTCACCTGCGAGATTGGGTGCGAGACGTCCTCGGCCGGGGTGAAGTAACTGACGTTCCACGAGCCATCCATCTGCACCTGCACAGGAACCGGGGTCACCCACTGCAGGCTCTGGCTCGCCTCGTTCCACACAGGGGCTTCGTTCCACATGAAGATGGTGATTGACCCGTCGGAGCCCGTGAGCGCCAAAGCATGTCCGGTACTCGGCATCCCGGTAATTTTCGCCTGCACCGTCTGCTGCGGCGAGGGTTTGTCGGCCGGCAAGACCTTCGCAAGGTGGTTTAGTGCATAGGCGATGACCTTAGGCGAGTTATCGAGGTGAAACAAGCCGAAATTGTTGTCGCTGCTGGTTCCCTGCGGATCGGGATAGGGGTCAAGTAACTGGTACATGTAAGTGTGACTTACACCCTGAAGCGCGGCATCGAAATAGGAATTAAAGATCAGTTCCGCCTGGGCGGACTCATCGACGCCGTCCGGATCATTGTGATTCGGCAGCGTGGAGTAACCCGTTTCCGTAATGGCCTTGGGATAGTTGCCGCTCATCGTAAAGTAGCTGGTGAAGTCGCTTTCAAGCCGCGCAAAAGGTTGTACCCCCCGGTAAGGGTAGGGATGCGTGTTCGCGACGTCGGCGAGTCCCGGCTGCGTTTGCAGATTTACCGGGGCGGCGCCGGTCATGTAGTACACCGGGACTCCGTTGAGGTGAGGGTTACCGTGCACCCCGGAGTAGATCTGCCTTTGGAATGCTTCAGCCGCCTGCTCATTGGAGCTGCCGCCCTTGCAAGGCCAGTTATTGATTTCGTTCGGGCCCTCCACCGAAAGAGCCACGCCCGGATACTGCTGGACAATCGTGTCGAGTTGCTGCATCTGCGTGTTGAAATCGCTGTTGCAGCCTGACACGAAGTCGAACCGCATGCCGTTTGATGCGAGCATGTGCATGGCATCGAGCGCCTGCCCGTGAGGCAGCCAGTTGATCGGGTCGGGGATGCCGTCGCGGAGATTATGAATGCCGATGAATCGAAGATCGTTCAGCACGGCGTTCGCGTCAGCATACTTGCCGTCGGTGTACTCGATGTGGGTATTCACGCCGAGGCTGTCCTGAAAGGTCGCAAGCGGCATGGATGGAATGGTTTGTGCGAGGACAACGGTAGGTGCGCACGTGAGGGAAGCAAAGGCGAGAAGGCATGGAGCCTTCCAGGTAGACATACTCGACATAGTTTCCTTCAGGGCTGGGAGTGAGCAAACGTGTTGCGCTCGCTCATGCAGATTCGAATCACTTTCTCGCATCCTAACCTGAGAGAAGTTGCTCGGCTAGTTAGCGCAGCCCAAAAAACAGCGAGGCTCGTTACTTAGGTCCTAAGTTCGGGAAAGAGCGTCTAGGTAATTCGTGGAACCGTCCGAGCAATGTTTCCCACTTTCTATGTAGGTTGTGGGAATGCGGGGGGAAGCAGTTACTTTACTCTGGCCCGGTATTACCTGGGCCAGAGTAGAAGTTGCCGGGGACGGTAAGCGCGAGACCCCGCGTGTCACAAGCGAAGAAAATAAATTCCTACAGCTGCGGAACCAGCACCGGCCGGCCGAGTGGAAGCTCCTCCGGTACGCGCTCGGCCCCCGGGATGGCGACGCGGCGCGGCTTGGAAGCAGTTGCGACCGCGAACAACACCCAGATGATCGGCTCAATCGGATCGGGTGTGGCTATGAGCAGCGCGACGAGCATCACGGCGATGGCGAACAGCGAACGCTCGAACATTTCAAAACGCGCATAGCGCCGGGGTGTCCACAGGGGCCGCAGCAGCTGCAGGATGAAGAACAGGAACAGCGCGACCCCGGGGATGCCGACGCTGCCCATCAGCGAGCAGGCAAAGCTCGAAGCGCGGATGCTGCCCCACCCGGCGCCAAAGTAGTAGGAATCGTGCGAGCTCTGGAGCGCAAGCGTGTTCCACAGGGAGCGTTCGCGGTAGGAGTCACTGTCGATCTTGTTGACGAACACATCCGCCAGTACCTTGCCGATCGCATCGCCGGCGTCGGTAAGCGCCAGCAGCGGCACGGCAGCAGCGAGCAGGCCCAGCAGCAGCAGCACCTTGACCGGAGCCGCGCCCCGCCGCCCTAAGCTGTAGCGCACGTAAAACAGGATGCCACCGACGGCGATCGTCCCGAGGCACGCGTAGCCTACGGTGGAGACCGTGAGCACCAGCGCGGCGAGGATGAGCAGGAAGCTGGCCGCGGACTGCCAGCGGATCCGGTGCGTGACCAGATGCCAGCCCAGCAGCGCAAGGCCGATGCCTAGATAGAACGCCGCCTCCGAGGCCTCAGTCAGGGTCGAGTTGAGCCGCCACACGCCGCTGATTTTGTACGCGTCGTAGA
>CAXTSA010000186.1:0-3523 GCA_964246755.1 uncultured Acidobacteriaceae bacterium | reverse complement strand
GGTGTGCGTGGTGTTGGTATACAGAAGCGCCGCGGGATACGGGATGTGCATCGTGGCATTCGCGAGCTGGTACATCGAAAAGCAGGCGATGCACACGCATCCGCGGATATACCAGGTCACGGCCGAGCGAAGCTGCTCACGCGTACTGTGGATCGCCAGCAGAAACACCGCGAGCGCGGACAGGAGATAGGTGGTCTGCGTCAGGTTCGTCAGCGACCATGCCAGGTGCGCGTTGAGCCCGTTGCGTGAGTTACTGACCAGGATGCCGTGAAACAGGAACGGGAATGCGACCGAGGAGAGGATCGCATAGCCGACAAACAAGAGCAGCGAACGAAAGGCTGCGCGGTTGAGCCCTGGGACTGGCCGAAGGCTCAGCTTGCCCGTCAGCGCCTTGACCGGCAGGCAAAGCATGAGCGAGAAGAGCCAGGGCGAGATCGCCACCCCGGCGACCGTGATCGCCGAAGCCGCGTCGAAGATCGAGGTAAACAGGATGATCGGCAGCAGTTCACCCTTGGTGCGCCACCAAAGAAAAGCAATCAGAACAAGCAGAGGCAGTGTCGAAGCAGTCATAGTTGGTTTCGGATCCGGTCGTTCTTTATGGACAACGATAGAGTGAGCAAGGCCTCAGTAGGCGCCTTCGGTAAACAGCACGGTCTTCACGGTCCGATACAGGATATACAGGTCCATCGCCACCGACCAGTTACGAACGTAGTACTGGTCGATCTCCGTGCGGCGCTCATAGGTGGTGTTATTGCGGCCTGAGATCTGCCACAAACCGGTGATGCCCGGGGTCACGCGGCGGTAGTGCTGGTAGCGCCGCCCATACCGATCGACCTCCGCCATGACGATGGGGCGGGGGCCCACCAGGCTCATTTCGCCCGCCAGCACGTTCCACAGCTGCGGCAGCTCGTCGAGCGAGGTCTTGCGCATGATGCTGCCGATGCGTGTCACCCTCGGGTCGCGTTTCAGCTTGCGGTCGCGCTCCCACTCGGCGCGCAAGGCCGGATCCTTTTCGAGGTGCTGTTCCAGCACTTCGTCGGCATCCATCACCATCGAGCGGAACTTCCAAGCGGTAAACATCTCGTGGTCCCGTCCGATGCGGCGCTGGCCGTAGAAGATAGGCCCGCGAGAGCTGAGCCGGACGCCAAGCACAAGCGCGAGCAGCAGTGGAAGGAAAAAGAGCCCGAAGAGCGACGCGACGACGAGGTCGAAGCACCGCTTGAACAGCCGCGGCATGGTCTGCGAGAGACGCTGCTCAATCTCGAGCCCCAGCATGCCTCCGAGATCCTTGGCCGAAACCCACAGGCTCGACATCCCGGCGACGTCCGGCAGTACCAGCACATGGTGGAAGTACTGCGAGTACTCGTTCAGGACCTCCTCGAGTTCGCCGGCGCGCAGCTCCGGCAACGCCAAGATGGCATAGCAGCCGCGATTGCGCCCGGCGAGTTCCGCGGCGCGCTTGAACTCTCCCATGAACAGGTCGCCCGAACCCTCCGGCCGCTCGGGCAGCGGCGCCTGGTTGAGCAGCGCAATGGGCCGGAGACCGAGGGTCGGCTGTTCGTTCAGGATTCTCAGCATCGCCGCGCCGGTCTGGTTCGCACCGAAGATCACGGTCGGTACACCCCACCAGGGCCGCTTGGAGCCGATCGAGCGCACCGCGCGACGGCCCATGGGGACCAGGGCCAGCGTCAGCACCCAGGCCAGCGCAAAGGCGATGCGCGAGTAGTGGCCGCCGACTTTGATAAAGAACGTGGACACGATGATCAGCAGGTAGGAGAGCGTGACCGCGTGCATCATGGTGCGGAACTCTTCAATCGCGTTGGCGGCGATGCCGGGGTACAGGTCCATCGCCGAGAAGACGAGAAAAAACAGCGGCAGCGAAGGAAGCAGCGTGGCATAGGCGGAGAAGGTGAGGTTGCCGTGGAACAGCAGGCATATCGAGACAGCCACACATCCGGCAAGGAGGACCGCGAGCAGGTCGGCGCCGACCAGGGCAGCCACGGTCAGCGTGCGGTTGCAGCGGATCGCCGGGACTTCGGCTGTGGTGGAGTACGGGGACGCGAGAGTGGAAAGGGTGCTCATGAGCTCGGTCTCTCCTGCCTTACGGCATCGGGTGATCGATAAGCGCCTCGGCTTCGAGGAACCAGGGCTAAAGAGCGGAAGCGGGTTCTCTTCCGCGAGAAGGTGCGGCAGTTACGGCATCAGCGCAGCGATGGCGGCCTGCGCGTCGGGTGTGGTACGGCTCTTGTCTGTACTTTCGGAACGGTGGCGATGCGCGATGGAGTTTGGCTCGAGCGCGTCGGCGACAATGGCCGAGAAGCGGGCAACGAACTCCGCCTCCGAGAACAGGGCCGCGCGCCGGCGCAGGGTTGCGGTGAGAAACGCGGGCTCCCCATCGAGTGAGCGCGCTTCAAAGGCGAGCATGGCGCGCTCGAGGGCTTCGGGTGTCGGTTCGTCGAAGAACACAGCGGTGTCGGCCGTCATCGAGTCCAGCACGCCTCCTTCGGCCAGCGCAATTACCGGGCAGCCGCAGGCGATTGCCTCAACCGGCACGATGCCGAAGTCCTCGACGCCGGGGAACAGAAGCGCGCTCGCCCGGGCGTAATAGCCGGCCAGCAGATCGTCCGAGGCAAACCCCGTGAACTCGACGGCGAACCCGGTTTTCGACTTCCCTGGAGCTCCGGCGCCTAACTGAGCGGCGAGCGCGCGCAGGCGGGCCTCCTCCGGTCCGCGGCCGACGATCGTGAGCCGGCGGCCGAGCTTTGCGCAGGCGCGGATCGCGTGGTCCACCCGCTTGTAGGGCACCAGCGCCGAAACGACCAGGTAGCCGTCGCCGCCCTCGCGCTCGACCGCGCTGAACCGTTCGACGTCGACCGGCGGAGGCAGCACGAGCGCCTCGCGACCGTAGATGCGGCGCACCCGCTCGGCCACGTAGGAGGAGTTCGCGACGAACAGGTCCACCCGGTCCGCCGTGCGCCGGTCATAGCCCTGCAGCACGCGGGCGATGGGCGCGAACAGGAAGCACGAACGAAAGCGGCCGACCCGCTCAGGCCCGAAGTACTCGTCGAACAGATCCCACACGTAGCGCATGGGTGTGTGGATGTAGCAGATATGGAACGGCCGACTCGCCCCGCCGCGCGTCCCGGATCCCCGCGGAATGGCTTGCTGCTGCACGGCTTGCCGCAGAATCATGGATTTCGCGACGGCGTGCGAAGTCGAGATCACGAGATCGACCCCGTGCGCCTTGTTCGCCTCGGCAAACAGGGGAAACAGCGGCAGGTAGGAGCGGTACCGCTTCGCCGCGCCCGGCATCCGTTGCAGGGGGCTCGTGTGCACGGGCCGGTTCTCGATCGCCTCGCTCACCGAGCCGCGGTTGTGAAGCAGCGTCCACAGGGGCGCGCCCGGGAACATGCGGCACAGCACGTCGAGCACCTTCTCGCCGCCGCGCATGCCCGTCAGCCAGTCGTGCACCAGCCCGACACGTTGCCCGTCTAAAAGGGAAGGTTCGGGGTTCATGCCACAC
>CAXTSA010000185.1:0-6023 GCA_964246755.1 uncultured Acidobacteriaceae bacterium | reverse complement strand
GTTACACACGCAGCTTCGTCACCGAGACAGGGCAGCGCTATAACGGCAGCCCGGGGCTTGAAAAGGCACAGGCGGCGCTCAAGAGCTTTTTTGCCCACGACCAGTTGCAGGAGGACACGTTTACCTCGTCGACCCCGGCGGGGCCGCAGCTGATGCACAACTTCATCGTGCGCTTCCCAGGCAAGCGGGACGGCGTGGTCGTGCTGGCGACGCACTATGAGACAAACTACTGGCTCAAGGACATCCCATTCGTAGGAGCCAATGACGGCGGCGCGACCACCGGGCTGCTGATGCAGGTCGCAAACGACCTGCGCGCGCACCCTCCGCAGGGCATGAGCGTGTGGCTGGTCTTTTTTGACGGCGAGGAGTCGGTCGGGCCGCAGTGGACGGATTCGGACTCGCTTTATGGCTCGCGGCACCTGGCGGCGAAGTGGCAGGCAGACGGAACGCTCGCGAAGATCAAGGCGTTTCTGCTGGCGGACATGATCGGAGACAAGGACCTCGATATCCTGCGGGACACGAACTCCACCCCCGCGCTGCTCGACACGGTAAAGCAGGCGGCGGAGAACGAAGGCGACGGCGTGTACTTCTTCAGGCAGGCGAACACGATTGCGGATGACCACATCCCTTTTGTGAAGCGCGGCGTGCCATGCGCGGACATCATCGACATCGACTACGGACCGAACGGCAGCTATCACCATACTGCCGAGGACACGCTCGACAAGCTGAGCGCGAAGAGCCTGACGATTTCGGGATCGGTGATCGAGGAGACGATCCGCCTGCTGAACAGTGACGCGGGAACCGGCAAGCCCTGATGCACACGCACTTCGCCGGCGCTTCCCTCCCCTTCTGGATCGCCTTCCACGCAGTGGTTGCCCTGCTGCTGGGAGTGGACCTGCTGGTGCTGGGGCGGGGGAAGGATGCGGGCGGCCCGGCCGGGGTACGGCAGGCCTGGGCCTGGACCGCGGTGCTGGCGGCAGCGGCGTTCTGCTTTGCCTTGTTGGTTTCGCACGAGCAGGGCCGTGGGCGTGCGCTCGAGTTCGTCTCGGGCTACCTGGTCGAGGGCTCGCTTTCGGTCGACAACCTCTTCGTGTTCCTGCTGCTGTTTCGCTCGCTCGGGTTAAGCGTGGACGGGCAGCGGCGGGTGCTGCTGTGGGGCGTTCTGGGCGCGATCGTGCTGCGGGCGATTTGCATCTTTGCCGGCGTCGCGCTGCTGAACCGGTTCGGGTGGGTGCAGTACGTCTTTGGCGCCGTACTGCTGTATGCGGGCGTTCGACTGCTGCGAGCCAAGCAGGATGGCGCTGGGAAGACCGCGCAGCCCGGACCGCTGCCCGGACCGCTGCCCGGATCGCTGCCCAGATCGCAGCGCGGACCGCTGCCCGGACCGCTGCGCTGGCTGAGGAGCCGGCTGGAGGACAGGGGCGGCGGCGAGCTGGGCGGCTCTGAACTGGGTGGCACGGGGTTTCTGCTGGTGGTCATGGCGGTGGAAGCCACGGACTTATTGTTCGCGCTGGACTCGATCCCGGCGGTGCTCGCGATCACACGCGACCCGTTCATCGGGTATACCTCGAACATTTTTGCAATTCTGGGGCTGCGCTCGTTGTACTTCGGCCTGGCCGGGATGCTTGAGAAACTGCGCCTGCTGCACTACGGGCTAGCCGTGATCCTGATGTTTGTCGCGGCGAAGATGCTGGCGGCAAAATGGGTAGAGATTCCGGCATGGGCGTCGCTGCTGGTGATTCTGGCGATCCTGGGCGGCTTTGCCCTGGCCAGCCGTTTGCTGCCCGAGCCTGTCCGTGCGGGCTGAGAGATCAACGCCAGGCTTTGCTCGCCTGCACAAGCTTCTTGGCTTCGAGGATTGAGATGCCGGTCGCCTTGGCCAGCACCCGCATGGAATCCAGCTTGCCGAGGCCGCCCGCGCGCAAAAAGGCGAGCACTGTTTCGCGGTCGTCTCCCAGCTGAAGCATGGTGTCGGCCTGCGCGGCGAGGGCTGTTTGCTCTGGAAACTTGAACCCGCTCTCCATTCGTTGTCCCCCCAGTGGTGATCTTTTCCTGTGAACTTCCCGGTCCGGCTGTCAGAGGGGGCGCGGGGCGAAAACGACCGGATCTTCGCCGGCGATGCGCGAGTGCTGCGCGTAGTGGACGTCGTCGCGCTGGGGGAAGTCGTTGCGGAAGTGAGCGCCGCGGCTTTCCTCGCGCGCCAGGGCCGAGCGGACGATGAGTGTGCTGACATCAAGCAGGTTGCGGAGCTCGGCCGCGCTGCGTGTCGGAGCCTCTCCCGAAAGAGGCGGCGTTCCGCGGAGCCGGCCGAGGCAGGCCTCCGCGCGGCGCAGGCCCTCGCCCGAGCGCAACAGGCCGGCATCGAGCCACATCTCCGCCGGGAGCGCGCGGCGGCGGCCCGGGGGCCATGCGGTGGGGGGGTCGGGCCTATTCGTCGACTGCTTGATCGGCTGCTCCGCTCGTCTCCCGGAAAGCGATTCGGCGAGCATGGCCTCGGCCGCGCGGGCGCCAAAGACCAGGCCTTCCAGCAGCGAGTTGCTCGCCAGGCGATTGGCGCCGTGAACGCCGGTGCAGGCGACCTCGCCGGCGGCGTAGAGGCCGGGGAGCGAGCTGCGTCCATGGACGTCGGTTTCGACGCCGCCCATGAGGTAGTGCGCCGCGGGGCGAATCGGAATGAGATCGCGACTGAGCAGCAGGTTGTGCTGGGCAAGGAACGCGGAGATGCCGGGAAAACGCGCGGCGAGGTTGAGCGAAGGGTGCTCACGCGCGAGGTGGCGCATGTCGAGGTAGACGGGGCGCGGCGGCGCGGCGGTGTCCTGTGGCATGCCTTCGCGGGTGATGGCGCGGGCGACCACGTCGCGGGGAGCAAGCTCGAGCAGGGGGTGGTAGCGCTCCATGAAGCGCTCGCCGCGATCGTTGCGCAGGTAGGCTCCCTCGCCGCGCAGCGCCTCGGAGAGCAGGAAGCGCGGCACGCCGGGAAGCGAGAGCGCGGTGGGGTGGAACTGGTAAAACTCCATGTCGGCCACCAGGGCGCCGGCACGCCAGGCAGCGGCGATCCCGTCGCCTGTGGCGACCGCCGGGTTGGTGGTGTCGCTGTAGACCTCGCCCGCGCCGCCGCTTGCGAGCAGCACAGCACGAGCGTACGCGGTGAGCTCGGACCCGTCGCGGTGGAGCAAGCGAACACCGGTGACGCGGCCGCTTGCGTCGACGACGAGGTCCGTGCAGGTGGTCCATTCGAGCAGGTCGATGGCCGGGTGAGTGCGCGCGTGGGCCAGCAGGGCGCGGCCGATCTCAGCGCCGGTGGCGTCTCCATTGGCGTGGAGGATGCGGCTGCGGGAGTGCGCGCCTTCGCGGGTGAGCAGCAGCGCGCCGGTTTCAGGGTGCTTGTCGAAGCCGGTGTCCCAGCGGAGCAGCTCCTCGAGGCGGGCCGGGCCCTCGGCGACCAAGATGCGCGCGGCTTCGCGATCGACCAGCCCGTCGCCGGCAGAGCGGGTATCGGCCCAGTGCTCCTCGACATCATCCGGGCCGCTCATGGCGACGGCTATGCCGCCCTGGGCGTAGCTGGTGTTCGATTCACCGAGTTGCTCCTTGGTAATGGCCAGCACGCGACCATGCGCGGCGAGCGTAATGGCGGCGCGCAGGCCGGCGATACCGGCGCCGACCACGATGAAGTCAGCTTTCGAGAGCTCGTGCATAGTTGGTTAGACAACCCCGTCCGCCGGGAGGGTGCAGGGATCGTACCCCCCAGGGTCCAGACTACGATCACGATACGATAAAGGCATTGTGCGCAGCATCGGGGTCGAAACCGCTTCCGCGAAGTACCAGGTGCATGTAGGCGCGGGCCTGCTGGGCAGTTTGGCCGGGCATGTCGCTCCGTTTGCGCGCGGACGCGTGTTCGTGCTGACTTCGCCGCCGGTCTGGGAGCTGTGGGGGGAGCGGCTTCTCGCGTCCTTCCCCGTGAAGCCCCATGTTCTGTTCCTGCCGCCGGGCGAGCAGGCGAAGCGTTTCGGCGAAGCGGAGCGGCTGCTTGAACAGCTTGCGGAAACGGGAGCGGACCGGGCATCGCTGCTCATCGCGTTCGGCGGCGGCATTGTGGGCGATGTGGGCGGGTTCCTGGCGGCGGTTTACATGCGCGGCATCCCGTATGTGCAGGTGCCGACGACTTTGCTGGCACAGGTGGATTCATCGGTGGGCGGGAAGACGGGCGTCAACCTCGCGGCGGGGAAAAACCTGGTGGGGGCGTTCCATCATCCGGCGGCGGTGTTCGCGGATACCGATCTGCTCGGGACCTTGCCCGCGCGTGAGTTGCGGGCCGGCTTGATGGAAAGCGTGAAGGCCGGGATCATTCGCGATGCTGTTTTGTTTGAGCTGCTGGAGCGGCGCTTTGGCGAGCTGCTTAGGCCGAAGCCGGATGCGGCGCTGCTGGCCGAGATTGTGGCGCGCTCGGCGGCGATGAAGGCGGAGGTGGTCGGCGCGGATGAGCGCGAAGGCGGACTGCGAATGATTTTGAACCTGGGCCACACAGTGGGCCATGCGATTGAGGCGGTGACGGAGTACCGGGTGCTGCTGCATGGCGAGGCGGTGGGCTGGGGGATGCTGGCGGCGTTTACGATCGCTGAGGGGCGCGGGTTGATGACAGGAGCCGAGGCCGCGCGTGCCCGGGGGCTGGTACAGGCGCTGGGGCCATTGCCGGGTTTTGAAGCGAGCGCCGCGGCGCTGCTGGCCTCAGCCGGGCGGGATAAGAAAAACACGGGAGGGACGCGGCGGTTCGTGCTGCCGCACGGCATCGGGGCTGCCGGGGTGGTCGTGGATGTCGGCCGCGATTGCGGGCATGCTGAAGGAGGCGCGGCTTGGCTGAGATCGAGGGGCCGGCCGGCGGCGGCGCGCGGCCGGAGGGCGTGGGGAACGAGGCGGACGCTGCGTTCGCGGTACGCGCGATGTTTGACGAAATCGCGCCCCGCTACGATCTAGTGAACCACGTGCTGTCGATGAACATCGACCGGCTGTGGTGGTGGCGCACGGCGCGGCGGTTCCGAGAGGTGCTGGCCCGACCTGAGGCGCGGGTGCTCGACATCTGCTGCGGTACGGGGGATATGACGATGGCGCTGGTGCGGCGGCGGCCGCGCGGCGGTAATCCGGTGCTGGCCGGGGACTTTTCGCACGGAATGCTGCTGCGTGGCGCCCGCAAGTTCGCCGCACGGGGCGCGATCGCGATCGAGGCGGATGCGATGCAGCTGCCGCTCGCTTCCGGCTCTCTCGACCTCATCACGACGGCATTCGGCTTTCGCAACCTGCGCAATTATCGCGACGGCCTTGAGGAGTTCTTTCGGGTGCTGGCGCCGGGCGGCCAGTTGGGGATTCTGGATTTCGCCCAGCCGGGCGGGCTGCTCGGTAAGGCGTACGCGTTTTACTTCCGGCGAGTGCTGCCGAGGATCGGGGCGCGACTTTCGGGAGCCTCCTCGGCCTATGCGTACCTGCCGGCTTCGGTGGGGCGTTTCCCGGCCCCCGAAGAGCTGATGGGGACGATGCGCGCGGTGGGGTTTGCCGATGTGCGGTGGACCGCTTACAGCTTTGGGATCGCCGGGTTGTATTGCGCGCGCCGTCCGCTTTGAGCTTTTCTTCGGAAAGCAGAAGGGAGCGGTCTTCTTTACTCGTGGGTGCGAAGTCTGGTACACACGTAGGTGCTTGCTCGGGACCACCCGGTGTGCTTTCTATGCGAAGCTTTCCTCTTTCCGCGTCCCTGCTCTGCTGTCTGGCTGCCTCGGTGCAGGCTGCGTCGGCGCAGGTGCCGATGCGATCCCTGGTACCGGAGATGACGCGCGCGCAAGGGAGTGCGACGGCTACAATCCATACGCATTTCGCGATTGGTAGCGCGCTTCTGCTGGATTCGGGCGAGCTCGTGGCGGCCCGGCACAATGTGCTGACGCCGAATGGGGAGATCGCCGCTGAAATCGGTGTGGGTTTCGCGCAGTATCCGCTGAACAACATTGTGGAAAGCAGATCCACAGCGGTCGCCCAGGACC
>CAXTSA010000184.1:0-6030 GCA_964246755.1 uncultured Acidobacteriaceae bacterium | reverse complement strand
GGCCCCGTGCCGCCGGAGGATTTGGAGCCGCTGCTCGCAACGCGCCGCCCAGACTGGAAACCGGCGGAGCGGGCGCTAGTTGCGCGGTTGAGCGAGGGGGCGCCCGGCGCCGCATTCGCTTTCGACCTGCCTGCCTATCTTGAGAGCCGTGCCTCGGCCCTGCTGCTGATCCGCAACGCGCTCGGCGAGCCGGACTACAGCGCGCTGTTCCGCATGACGGAAGGCTTCCGCGCCGGCGCCGAGGGCCAGGAAAAAACCTCCGCCCTGCTGCGCGGCCTCGTCAGCCTGCTCCGCGATCTGCTGGTCATCAAAGAGGGACAAAGCGCGCTGTTGCGCAATCTCGACCTCGCGCGCGAACTGGCCTCCCTGGCTCAGACGGTGAGCTTCGCGTGGATTGAAAGCGCGGTGCGGAGCATAGACGAGGTAGACAGCGGGATGAGGCGCAACCTGCTTCGATCGTTGTCCCTCGACGCGATGGCCGGTAAGCTGATCGAAGCCTCTTCACGGCATCCATCGACGGAGTTCGCCTCTGAAAACTAACTTAAGTACTGGGTGAGCGTCCGGAACCTGCCTTTCCCTTTGCCAGCTTCCGCTCGCTCCGCTAGGATGTTTTCAACAATCCTCTGCATTGCCGGTCAGATCTCCCAGCGCGTCGACGGAGGTATTCCCTTCCGTGTGACTGTTTCGGGGCCTGGCAAAAAGATTTGGGTCCATGGCGCAAGCGACAAAGCTGTTTGACCTCTCTGCCGCGGCGAGCTTCGCGGTAACGAGAAACCCCGCCCCTTCGGCGCCTCTTGCTGTTCCCGGGCAGGAGCCGGAGCAAGGGCCGCGCAAGCTGGTAAGGCCTCGGCTGCCGGAACACCTGTCCAGGGTTCCACAGGCGCCTCGCCGCTTGCGTGGGGACGCGCCGCTGGCGAGGCACGAAGGCCAGGCGCCGTCTCGAGCGAACAATGCGGCGGCGGGCAGCTACGCCGAGGCGCTTTACTTCCAGAAACAGATGCAGACGCAGACGCCCATGGTTTTCGTCCTGGAAGACGGCGAGCAGATTGAGGGTGTGGTGGAGTGGTTCGATCACGACAGCATCAAGGTGCGCAACCGGGCGCGAACGTTGATCTTCAAGCGCAGCATCAAGTACCTGTACAAAGCCGGAGGCGACACGCACGCCTAGCGTCAGGTGGTCCGCGCGGCTTTTCTCAGTCGGTCGCAAAGAGCAGAGCCGATGCCCTCGGCAGCCGGCAGCGGACACACAATGCGCCCAAAACCCTGGGCGTCCAGAGCGCGAAGACCTGAGAACAAATTTTGGGCCAGCGTCTCCGGGCTGCTCCAATCGCCCCACGCGAGCACCGAAATCCCCTTTGGAAGCCTGGCTTGCTGTTGAAATGTAAGCAATCCCTTCGGCAGCAAAAGACCCGCATTTGCGCTTTCCCCAGAGACGCGCATGAGCTCCTCGGCTTGCGCGACACCATGCTCGACCAGTACGAGCTGCGCCCGAGGCGCATAGTGCCGGAGCCCAACGCCGGGCGAGGGCAGCGACTGCGGCTCCCCTTCCTCGCGGTCTGCTTGATGCGCCGCGACGCGAGGCCACACCGCCCTGAGCTGCTCAAGCGTTACCGCGCCGGGGCGATACACCAGGCAGGGGTCTTCACACGGGTCGACCACGGTCGATTCCAGACCACCCTCGGCCGGACCGCAGTCGAGCACCGCATCGATGCGGCCATTCAGGTCGGCCAGCACGTGCGCCGCGGTCGTGGGGCTGACGTGACCAAAAAGGTTGGCGCTCGGCGCGGCAACCGGAACTCCGGCTTCGCGCAGTAAGGCCTGCGCCACTCTATGACGGGGCATGCGAACGCCCACGCGAGGCCGCCGGGCAGTTACCGCGTCGCCAATGGCTTCGCCGCGCGGCAGCAGCAGCGTCAGAGGGCCAGGCCAGAAGCGCTCCATCCACACCCGGGCCGGCTCCGTCACCTTCGCGACGACGGTCGACAGCATCTTGAAATCCGCGACGTGGACGATCAGAGGGTCCCAGGCAGGCCGGCGTTTCGCGACAAAGATCTTCTCCACAGCCGCCGCATCGAGTGCATTCGCACCCAGTCCGTAGACCGTTTCGGTCGCGAAGGCCACGGTGCCGCCGGCGCGCAGGATTGCCGCCGCCTGCGCAATCGCCTGGCTGTCTCGCTCCGGGCGCAATCCGTCGACAAACAGGTGGAGTGTGCGAGTCGCCATGCGTCCATTATGCGGGTCGCTCGTATACTTGGGGCATGGGTTCGGTCGAGATCGAAGTCAAGTTCCGCGTCGGCGACGTCTCCACGCTCACCCGGCAACTGCGCGCGCTTGGCTTCCGCGAGCAGACGCCGCGCACCTTCGAGCACAATTCGCTGTTCGACACGCCGGACCACCGTCTGCGCGCCTCTCGCTCCATCCTGCGCATTCGCCGCTACGGCGAGCGATGGGTGCTGACCCACAAGTGCCTGCCCGAGGACCACGACCCGGCGGAGCGCCACAAACACCGCCAGGAAACGGAAACCGAGGTCGAGGATGGCGAAGCGCTCGCTACCGTGTTCGAGCGGCTGGGCTATACGCGCACCTTTGTGTATGAAAAGGGGCGGACCGAGTACGCGGACGGCACGGGCCACTGCGTCATCGACGAAACGCCTATCGGTTTGTTCGCTGAACTTGAGGGCCCTGAGGAGTGGATCGACCGGCAAAGCCGCGCACTCGAGCTTGCGCCCGCGGACCTGCTCACTCTGAGCTACGGCCGGCTGTTTGAAGCCTGGCGCGAGCAGACCGGCAGCGCCGCCGAGCAGCTGACCTTCGCCGAGTGCGCGCCACAGTAAGCTACTTGCCTGCCAGAAACTGATCGATCGCCGGCGACACTTTGCCGATCTCGCAGCCGGGCGCCATGTGCCCGCAATCCGAAGTCAAGACAAGGGTTTGCGCATGTACGAGCTTCGCGAAGGCGAGCGCCGGGATGGGGTTGACCATGTGGTCCTGCTCGGCGTTGATGATCAGCATCTTGGCCTGCACCCCGCGCGCGACGCTGAAGATGTCTCCCCCGTGTGCGATGTCCTGCGCGAGCATGGCCTCGAGCTGCCGCAGGTAGTCGTTGGCGTCGGTGCCGGTGTGCATGTCGGCGCCGATGCGCGCGAAATACTGCGCGAAGCCCTCGCGCGTGGTGTGGTCGACGCGAAACTCCGGCGTGGCTAGATTCATCTGGTGCAGGTACGCGACCATGGGCAGCGCGGGATTCGTTTTGTATCGACCGGCCATGTAGCCGGGGTCGGTTTCGAGGGCCTGCTTCTCGGCCGACCACAGCAACAGGTCATAGGAGGTAAGCTGCGGCGTGCCCACGATCGGCACAGCCAGGTCCATCATCGTCGGCGCGTCCACCGTCCACTCAAACGCCTGCATGCCGCCCATCGACTGGCCCACCACGGCACGGAGGTGCTTGAGATGCAATGTTTCTCGCACCAACCGCTCTTCGGCCCGCACCATGTCGCGGATGGTGAACACCGGAAACGCTGTGCCATGCTGCGTGGCGCTGTTGGAGGGTGAGGAGGAGACTCCATTGCCGAGCGGGTCGACCACCACGACGAAATACTTGCTCGTATCGATGAAGTGGCCGGCTCCGGGGCCCACGAGCGCGCCCACGTCCCCGCTGCGGCCGGTGAACCACATGGGGAAGAGCACGGCATTGCCCGCCGCGGCATCGAGCGTCCCGAAGGTGCGATAGCCCAGGCGGCAGTTTTGTATCGAAGCGCCGCTCTCGAGTTTGCAGGAGTGGAGCTCGGCGAATTGCAACGCCGGAATCCCCTGTGCCTGCGCAACGGCAGCCCCAGCCAGGCATAGAGCGAAGAGCATTTTTGCGAGCCCACTCAAACCGCGCTTTCCTCCACCGGCGGGCTCAGCTCGGAGAAGTCCGCGATTCGCCCCAGCTCGCTTACGATCACCTGCAACAAAGCCAGACGATTGCCGCGCAACGCGGGGTCTTCCGCCATCACCATAGTTTTGTCGAAGAATCGATCGACATGCGGCCGCAGCGTTGCAATGGCTTCGAGCGCGGCGGAGTAGTTGCGCTCCGCACGGAATGTCTCTACTGCCGGGATCAGCGCACTCACTCTTTCCCAAAGCGCAGACTCAGCCTCGTCGGCCAGCAACGCCGGTTCGACCTGCGCGCCGCGTGTCAGTAGCTTTTCCTCGGCCTGCTTCAGGATGTTCTTGGTCCGCTTCCACGCAGCCGAGATCGCCGCCAGATCGTCGGAGCCGCGCACTGAGGCAAGCGCCTCCGCACGGGCCTCTGCGTCGGGCACACTGCTCACTCCGGCAGCGATCACCGCGTTCACAACGTCGGGAGGCAGCTCGCACACCTCGCGCAAGTAGAAGGAAAGCCTCTCTTCGAGGAAGCCGCGGACCAGGTCGCGTGAGCCTGCGTCCGCACCGCTGTCAGCATGCGCGGCGTGCAGCAGAGAGTCGAGTGTGAGCGGTAGCTTCGCGACTGCCAGAATCTTCAGCACGGCATTGGCCGCGCGGCGCAGAGCGTACGGGTCTCTCGAACCACTCGGCGCCAGCCCAATGCCGAACAGGTCGACGATAGTTCCGATGCGGTCGGCGAGGCCGAGTAACTGGCCTTCCAGCGTTGGTGGGATTGGATCGGTTATTGAGGCCGGGCTGTACTGCCAGTAAATGGCTCGCGCCACCGCTTCTCTATCCGCGTAATCGCCCGCTTCGTCGTGGCGTACGTAAAGGCCACCGATCACGCCTTGGAGTTCAGTGAACTCCTTCACAAGCTCCGTCGTGAGGTCCACCTTGGCAAGCGCCACCGCGCGTTCCAGAGCGGCAACGTTGACCAGGACGCCTTGCTGTTGCGCTGCTTGCGCCAGTTGCCGTGCGATGCCGTGTGTGCGCTCTGTTTTCCGCGAGTAACTGCCAAGGTCTTTTTGGAACGTCACTTTTTCAAGCAGCGCCCTGCGCTCGTCGAGCGGCGTTCTGCGGTCGAAGTCCCAGAAAAACTGCGCGTCGTTGAATCGAGCGCGCAGTACGCGTTCGTTGCCGTGGCGGATGATCGCTTTTCCACGTTCGTCTGTTTCCGTGTTCAAGACCGCAAGAAAGTGCGGCAGCAGCTTGCCCTCGGCATTCTCAACGGCGAAGTACTTCTGGTGATCGCGCATGACGGTTACCAGCACCTCGTCGGGGAGCGCGAGATACTCCGGGGCGAAGTTGCCTAGCACAATCGACGGCCACTCGGTCATGTGCGTCACGGCATCGACGAGCTTTTCATCCTCGCGCCAACGCGCGTTCGGCGCGGTGCGTGTCACGCGGTCGAGCGCCTTGCGAATCGTGTAGCGCCGCATCTCCACGTCGGCCATCACCTTGGCCGCAAGCAGCGCCTGCACGTACTGCGCAGGCGTCGCGATTGCAACCGGCGTCGGCCCGTGCAGCACACGATGCCCATACGATTGCCTTCCCGCGCCGACACCCGCGAACTCGACCGGCACAATCGCCTCATCGAGAAGTGCAACGATCCACTGCACCGGCCGCACGAAGCGCTCCGGCTTCCAGCCCGCGGACGAAGACCTGTCCGAGGGGAAACCGGGCTTACCGGCACGCCAGTACATCGGCTTGGGCCAGCTCAGCGCCGTGATTTCCTTGGGAACAAGCTCTGCCAGAAGCTCGGCAGCCGTGCGGCCCGGCCGCTCGACCGTCGCGCTTACATATTTACCCTTGGGCGTCGCAAGCGGCTGCAGCTGCTCGACCGGCACACCGGCTTTCTTCGCGAAGGCATAGGCCGCGGGCGTCGGCGCGCCATCCTTGAAGGCGATGGCCCACGCCGGGCCGGTGAGGCGCTCCTCTGTGTCGGGCTGCCGCGCTTCGAAGCCCCGCGCCAGCACAGCAAGCCGGCGGGGGGTCGAGTAGGTTTTGAGCTCAGCCTCCCCGCCAAGCAGGCGCTCGCGCCCGAGCAGGCTGAGTACCCGCTCACCCAACTCCTTTTGCGCGCCGGCGAGCATGCGCGCCGGCACTTCCTCAAGTGCAATC
>CAXTSA010000183.1:0-6033 GCA_964246755.1 uncultured Acidobacteriaceae bacterium | reverse complement strand
GGGCCAGACCTGCCCTGACTTCGAGCGCTGCTTCATCACGGAGATGCGCCGTAAGGCGGCCGAGAGCGACCTCATTATCGTCAACCACCACCTGTTTTTCGCCGACCTGGCGATCAAGCAGCAGGCGGCAAACGCGCCCGATGCCGGCATCCTCCCCGACGCGGACGCCGTCATCTTCGACGAAGCGCATGAGCTTGAAGATGTCGCCAGCGCTTACTTCGGGCTGCAAATCTCGAACATCCGCTTTGAAGAGCTCGCCCGCGACCTGGACCTGATGCTCCGCGCGAAACACGCCATCAGCCACGGCCCCAAAGTCGCCGCCGAGATGCTGCGCGAGCGCGCCCGCATGTTCTTCGCGGCGCTCCCGCTCGGCAGCGAAGGCCGCGCGCAGTTCACCCATCGCGAAGAGTTCCTGGAAGAGCAGGGTGAGCTGTACCTTGGTGTGTTGAACGCGCTGCACCTGCTCGAAACCGAGCTCGAGCGTATGCGTAACGTCGAGGAAGCCCCGGGCCTGAAGCGCCGAACCAACGAGTTGCACGACCGGCTCAAGTTCCTGATGGAGGCCGAGGACAAGAACACCGTCTTTTGGCTCGAGCGGCGCGGGGGTACGCGGGGGCGGGAAGCCTCCTACAACACCTTTCTCCAAGCCACCCCGATCGACGTCTCCGGACTGATGGGCGACGTCCTATTCGCGGCATTCCCCACGGTCGTGCTCACCTCCGCCACGCTCACTGTCCAGGGCAAATTCGACCACCTGCGCAAGCGGCTCGGCCTAGAACACGCGAAAGAGCTGGTCGTCCCCTCGCATTTCCGCTATGCAGAGCAGGCGCTGCTGTTCCTGCCGCCCCGCATGCCCGACCCGCGCGAGCCGGCTTTCAGCGAGCAGGCCGCCCGCACCATCCGAGATGTTCTGGAAGCCACCGAGGGCCGAGCCTTCTGCCTGTTCACCAGCTACGCGCAGATGCGCGACACCTACGAGCGCCTGCTCAGTGAAATCCCCTGGCCTATGCTGCTACAGGGGACCGCGCCGCGCAAGGCGCTCATCGAGGAGTTCCGCCAGACCCCGAACGCCGTGCTGTTCGGCACCAGCAGTTTCTGGCAGGGAATCGACGTGCAGGGGGAAGCCCTGAGCTGCGTCATCATCGACCGCCTCCCGTTCGCCGTCCCCAGCGACCCGGTGGTCCAGGCCCGCACCCGCGCCATTGAGGCCGCCGGGGGCAAGCCGTTTTTCGAGTACCAGATCCCGTCGGCTGTCATCACGCTCAAGCAGGGCTTCGGCCGCCTCATCCGTTCGCTCGACGACCGCGGCGTGCTCGTTCTGCTTGACCCGCGTATCGAACGCAAGCAGTACGGGGCGGCTTTCCTCGAAAGCCTGCCCGCCTACCGCATCACCCACGATATCGCCGAGGTACGGGACTTCTTCGCGGAAACCCTCAACCTCCCGGTGTCATCCTGAGCGAAGCGGTAGCGCTTGCGCCAAAGAGCCTGCTTTTCCCCTGCACTACAATAAAGGTCAGGCAAATCACGTTTGAAGGCTACTGGAGCACAATGTACGAAATCACAGTCGACGCGGGTTTCTCCTCAGGTCATTACCTGCGCAATTATCACGGTAAGTGCGAGAACCCGCACGGGCATAACTACAAAGTGCGCGTAACCCTGCGCGGCGAAACGCTCGACCCCTCAGGCCTGCTGCTCGACTTCAAGGAGCTCAAAGGCGTCCTGCGCCCGGTCGTCGACTACCTCGACCACAAGATGATCAATGACCTCGAGCCTTTCGACGTCGTGAACCCGTCGGCTGAAAACCTTGCAAAGTATTTCTTCGACGAAACGAATAAGCAGTTATCGACGATGACCGGCGGCCGCGTGCAGGTGAAAGACTGCACCATCCACGAAACTGATACCTCCGCAGCCACTTACTATGAGTAACTCGTGTTCCTGATCGAAACCTACAAGTCAGTCCAGGGCGAATCGAGCTTCGCCGGCCTGCCCTGTATCTTCGTGCGCCTCGCCGGCTGCAACCTGCGCTGCTCCTGGTGCGATTCTGAATACACCTTCACGGGCGGCTACCGGCGGTCCGAGGACGAGGTTGTCGCCGCCATCGAAGCCCTCGTGCCGGTAAAGTTGGTCGAGTTTACCGGCGGCGAGCCGCTGCTGCAGGCCCGCGAACTCATTCCGTTGATGGAGCGCCTGCTTGCCCAGGGCTACGACCTCATGATCGAAACCAGCGGCGAGCGGCCCCTGGCAGACGTTCCGCAAGCCGTGCACAAGATCGTCGACGTCAAATGCCCCGGCTCAGGCGAGTGCGGCCGCTTCCGCCTGGACAACCTCGAAGCCCTTACGAGCCGCGACGAAGTCAAGTTCGTACTCACCGATCGCGCCGACTACGAATTCGCCCGCGACTTCGTCGCCGAGCACACGCTTGCCGCCCGAGCCGGCCAAATCCTCTTCTCGCCCGCGTTCCTCAAAGCCCCAAGCCTTGAGCGCTCCACCGCGAACTGCGCCCTCGACCCCCGCCTGCTGGTTGACTGGATGCTCGCCGACGCAGTGCCTGCCCGCCTCAGCCTGCAGATCCACAAGTACATCTGGGAGCCGCAAAAAAAGGGCGTCTAGCGGCCGCTATTTCGGCGCTGAGCCGAGATACGCATCCATCGGCACGTCGAACGCGAACATCTCCTTGCCGTTGCTGTCGCGGACCTGCCGAAACACGAGCTTCGCCCCGGCAAGCGGGTGCTGCCCCAATCCCTGCACGTCGTAAAACAGAAACCCCGCCCGCGTCGTATGCGGTTCCACCGCGAGCGCCGAATACTCATGCTCGCTAAAGTCCGCCTCCACCTTGCTGTCCGCGGCCTTGCCCTGCTTGTGGATCTTCAAAGGCCCGATCGGGATCGTCGTACCCCTACGCGCCGCCATCGCGACACGCCGCTCCACATCCCCAGGCTCGCCTGCGTTGACCTTGCCGCCATCGGCCGGCAGCAGCAGGATGCGTACGTCATTGAGCGAGATCGGCTGCGCCGTGTCGTTCGTAACAATGATGCGGATCGGGAGGAAGTTGTACTTGAGATAATCCACTCGAAACACATCTTCCTTCGGGAGCCGGTCATAGGGGTCGGCGGCGATCGTGACGCCCGCCTGCGAGATATGCGCCGGGTATGCGTTCGCGGTCGCGGCAGGCTCGATCCGTTTTTCGGCCAGGCAAGCGAAAGGCAAGGTAAGCAGAAGGCCAAGGAAAGCAAAGCGGAGCATAGAAAGGATCCTGAAGAGCGGCAGATGCCGAAGACCATTATCATCGGGGCGAGACCTTTGTGGACGGACGCGCAACAAATTCCGATCCGGAGCTGTCCGCGTATCGGTCGCATCCCGGGCAATCCTTCGGAGCCAGGGCGCGCGCCGCGCTCGCGTTCTATAGCTTCGCGCTCGCGCTTGCCCTGCTGTTGGCTGCGCCTTGGTGGCTGCCTGGGCTCCGCCGCGGCGGCAAGCATCGTGAGGGGCTGCGCGAGCGTCTGGGCCAGGTTCCGCGCGAGCGGCTTCTCCTTCATGGAACCGGATCCGCGCAAGCCGCAGACCGTGGACGGGGCACGATCTGGGTCCACGCTGTTTCCGTGGGCGAGGTACTGGCCATCGCGCCGCTGGTCGCCGAACTCAGGACCGCGCGCCCGCACACGCGCGTTGTCGTTTCGACGACCACGCGTACCGGCCAGGCTATCGCCAAAGCGCGATTCGGCAACGAGTCGGTGTTCTATTTTCCAGCCGATTTTGCCTTTGCCGTGCAAGCATGGCTGCGCTTCTTGAAACCATCGCTGATTGTGCTGGTGGAAAGCGAGTTCTGGCCGCGCTTTCTCTATGAGGCGAGCCGCGCGCGCATTCCGGTCGCAGTCGTCAATGCCCGCGTTTCACCGCGATCCTGGCCGCGCTATCGCCGTCTGCGCGTGCTCTGGAGGCCGCTGCTCTGCACACTTGCGCTGGTCCACGCGCAGTCGGATGGGGATGCCCAGCGGCTCGAAGCTCTCGGCGCGCCGCGTGTCGAAGTGGCAGGCAATCTCAAGTACGATCTCCAACCGCCCCGTCCCACTCCGCTGCTTCAGCTTTTAAAGGCAGCCTTACCCGCAGGCATACCCGTTCTGGTCAGCGGGTCTACACTCGCCGGCGAAGAAGAACTACTGCTCCGCTCACTTCCGCAGGAGCCAGTGCTGTTGCTCGCGCCACGTCACCCCGAGCGCTTTGACGAGGTTGCCGCGCTGCTTGCCCGGGGCACTCGCCCTTTCCTGCGCTTATCTTCCTGGCGCAGGGTGCCGGAGGGGATCGCACCGGGTTCCGTGTTGCTGCTCGACTCGGTCGGCGAACTCGCCGCGCTGTACGCGCTTGCAACGGTCGCCATTGTGGGAGGCGGCTTCCTCCATGGGGGCGGCCACAACCCGCTGGAGCCCGCCGCTCTCGGCAAGCCTGTCGTGGTTGGGACCAGCTACGCGAACTTCACCGAAGTTGTTCACACGCTTGAGGCGGCGGGAGCGATTGTGGTCGCAAGTGCCGCCGACCTCCGGGAGCAGATCGACCATCTACTGGCCCATCCGCAAGAATGCGCAACGCTTGGGGCGCGCGCACAGGGGGAATACGCGCGGCACGGGGGCGCCACGGTACGCGCTCTCGCTGCCTTGCAGGCCCTGTTGCGAGCCCGCGAGGCGAGCGCGTGAATCCTCAGGGGCTTCTCGCGCCGCTGCAGGCGCCGTACGCGCTCGCGCTCGCCATTAAGAATCTCGGCTACGACCGCGGCTGGTTCCCCGCGCGCGAGCTCGCGTGGCCCGTCATCAGCATCGGCAATCTGTCGGTGGGCGGCGCGGGCAAGACCCCGGTCGCGATCGCGCTCGCCAACTTGCTGGGCGCGTGCGGCGTGCATGCCGACGTGCTCTCCCGCGGTTACGGTCGCCGCTCCCCCCAACCGGTCGAGCGTGTCGACCCCGATGGCGATGCAAACCGCTTTGGCGATGAGCCGGTTCTCATCGCGAACGCCACCCAAGCGCCCGTTTACGTGGGCGGCTCGCGCTGGGCCGCAGGCTCGCTGGCCGAGCGGGACCCGCAGACCGCGCGCGGCATACACCTGCTCGATGACGGATTCGGGCATCGGAAACTTGCCCGCACGGTCGACATCGTTGTCGTACATCCGGTCGACATCATCGCACGCCTGCTGCCCGCGGGTCGCCTGCGCGAGCCGCTGCGGTCGCTCCGGCGCGCCGATTTTTTGATCCTCCGCGAGGACGACACCGAAAGCGAGGCGGCGCTCGAATCCGCAGAACTGCGCAAGCCCGTCTGGCGTGTACGCCGCTCGCTCGCCGCTCCAGCCCTCGAGGGCAGCGCCGTCGCTTTCTGCGGCATCGCCCATCCAGGCGAATTTTTCGCGAGCCTTCGCGCCCACGGCATCAGCCTGCGGGACACGCTCGCCTTTCGCGACCACCACGCGTTCACGGAGTCCGATCTGCGTTCGATCAGCAGGCGAGCGACCGGCGCGGGCGCCCTGCTCACCACCGAGAAAGACTTCGTCCGGCTCACGTCCACTGCCCAGCGACAGCTTTCGCTCACCGCCCCGCTGCTGCCCGTGCCCCTCCGTGCTGAGATCCTCGAAGCCGGCCGCTGCGTCTCTGCTTTGCTCGACCTCGTTGCCGAACGGAGAGCGCCGGTGCATCGCCGGACCTTTATGCGAAAATGATTGTTTGCCACACGCGAAACAGCAGCGCGTTCTCATCGTCCGGCTTGGCGCCATGGGCGACATTCTTCATGCGCTGCCCGCGGTGTCAGCGCTGCGCACGGCTCATCCGGACTGGTTCCTGGGCTGGGCCGTCGAGCCGCAATGGCGCGCGCTTTTGCGCGCCGACTCTGCCGGCGCGGACGCCGCGCGCACCCCGGCACAGCCGCTTGTGGATCTGCTGCACCTGGTGCCCGCCAAGCAGTGGGCGCGCGCTCCTTTCGAACAGCAAACAGTGCGCTCCTTACTCCGCACGCGCTCCTCTCTGAGGGGCGCTGAGTACCACGCCGCGCTCGCCC
>CAXTSA010000182.1:0-6040 GCA_964246755.1 uncultured Acidobacteriaceae bacterium | reverse complement strand
GTCCAGCGAAGTCTCGCGACATCTCGGCGCCGATTTCCGCAACACGGGCGTTGATCTGCGCGCTTGAAAACAGCACAGGCAACCGGTGCGAGCTCGCCATCCAACGCTCTCGTTCCAGATTCTGCTGTAAGTCTTGCTCCAGGTTCCGCTCCAGGGAAGTCCTCCGTCCTCGCAGCTCTCAGCATAAAGGAACCTCCGAGGCCACCGGAGAAGGCGAGCCTGAACGTCTCTACCTGGACGTCTATACTTTGAGGAACGAACTCATGCTGCCTTTCATCCACATCGGGCACTACGCCCAGTCCACCTTCGGACTGATGCTCGCGCTGGCCGCCTTTTCGGCGGGCTTTCTGCTACAGGGCAATCTTCGCCGGTACAGGATTGACGGGGACGCCATTGGCATCATCGCGATTGCGACGATCGCGGGGGTTTTGGGCGCAAAGCTGTGGCACGTTCTTCAGGATCCGGCGACTCTGATGGCGCACCCTTCCGTGCTGCTCGACCGGGCAGGACTGGCCTGGTTCGGAGGTCTGGTCGGTGGCATTGCAGCCCTGCTATGGCAGGCGCGTGGGGCTCACCTGCGTAGTCTGACGATGCTCGATCTATGCGCGCCCTCAGCAGCGCTCGGCTACGGTATCGGCCGGATTGGCTGCCTCACGTCGGGCGATGGCGACTACGGGGTGGCAAGCAATCTTCCCTGGGCCATGAGCTTTCCAAACGGCCTGGACCCGGTCAACTACCCCGTGCATCCTACGCCGCTCTACGAGTGCCTGGTCGCGATTGCGATTACCGCTTACCTCTGGCGGCGCAGTGCGCCGGCCCGCGGGCGGCTCTTGCATGCCGGGCAGATCACCGGTGAATACCTGATCCTGAGCGGGCTGGCTCGCTTTCTGGTCGAGTTCATCCGCATCAATCCCCGTGTTTACTGGGGAATGAGCAATGCGCAAGTGGCCAGCCTTGCGAGCGTACTGGCCGGGGCTGCTCTGGTGTTCTACGCGCGCCGGCATGTGGTCGCCTCGGTAACCGTACAGCCCGCCGTCGCAAGCGCCCAGGAAACACCCGCTTGACCGCAAAGCCCACCCAGGGACTTTCGCTAGGCCCAATTTGGGAATTACGCAGTGCGGGGGTTGACCTCGGTAACCTAGTCGCTGCCTTTGCTTCAGCCGATAAGGTGCGTGCACCGGAATGCTTTCGGCGGCGGAGGAGCTTTCGCGATGGACGAGCACACAGGCAACGATTACACAAGGCGCTACCTGCAGGAGGTTTGCGCGATTGCTGCGGCGATTCGGCCTGCTCAGATCGAGCGAATACTGTTTATTCTTGACGACGTCAGGAGCCGGGGTGGCCGCCTGTTCTTTCTCGGGGTGGGCGGCGGCGCGGGTCACGCGGGTCACGCGGTAAATGATTTTCGTAAAATCGCGGGCATGGAGTGTTACGCGCCTTCAGATAATGTGTCCGAACTTACGGCGCGCATCAACGACGATGGCTGGGATAGCTGCTATGCAAACTGGCTGCGCGGCAGCCGGCTATCAGCCGAGGACGCCGTGTTTGTTTTCTCAGTCGGCGGCGGCTCCATCGAGAAAAACGTCAGCATGAATCTGGTCAACAGCTTGCGGTTGGCCGAGCAGGTCGGGGCACGAATCATAGGCGTTGTGGGCCGGGATGGTGGCTATACCGCTCAGGTCGCTGATGAAGCGGTTGTTATTCCAACCCTTTCCGCCGACACGGTCACCCCGCACGCGGAATCGTTTCAGGCTGTGGTGTGGCATCTGTTGGTATCTCATCCCGCCCTGCGCGCACGCGAGATGAAGTGGGAAAGCGCTGCGGAGTCGATGCTCACAGCAGACGCGCCGGTCGAGGCAGCGAGCCTGTAGCGCATGCCTGCTCCGCTGCCCGCTCCGCATCTCGCCACGCCGATCGCTCCGGGCCGGAACCGGCGAGCCGTTTTCCTGGATCGCGATGGCGTCCTGAACCGGAACGTCTTCTACCCGGACACGGGTGCATGGGAGTCGCCGCGCCACGCCCGCAAATTTGAGCTGGTTGGGGGGGTGCTGCCCGCGCTCGCTCGAATGCGTGATGCGGGCTTTCTTCTGTTTCTCGTTTCGAACCAGCCCAACGCGGCGAAAGGCAAGTCATCGCCGGACGCCTTACAGGCCATGCACGCGCTTCTCGCCGCCGCGATGGAGGCCTCGAATCTGCGGTTCTCCGGCGTTTTCTACTGCACCCACCACCCCGCCTTCACAGGCCCTTGCATCTGCCGCAAACCAAGCCCCTACTTTCTCGTACAGGCAGCTCACGCTCATAGCCTCGACCTGGCGCAGTGCTGGATGGTGGGCGATCGGGCAACAGACATGGAATGTGGTCGAGCGGCGGGCACACACACGGCCTGGATTCGTACCGGGCAGGAGCGGCAGGTGCCCAGCCCAGAGCTGGTCGACATACGTGGCGCTGACCTGGGCGACGTGGCAGGTCAGATCCTGGACGCCACCTGCACACACGCCTCCAAGCGGGGAATACAAGCTCCGTGAATGACGAAGCTTGTATTACGAAGCGGCAAAAATCCCGGACGTCTGCCCAGGGTTGATCGTCTGTGGGAAGACAGGGGTCCTTTCCGGCAGCGAATATCCGGCGGAGACGGCGTCGTTGTAAAGCATCCGTACGGTCTCGAGCGAAAACGAGGTGAGATCTCGCCCAAGAAGCGAAAGCTTTGTGAGAATGTCCGGCGTCGCGGTGATGATGTGCGTTCCCGACTCTTCCGCATGGAAGACGTTGAGGAGTTCGCGGGAGCTGGCCCAGAGCAACTCCGCAAGCGGCCGATCCGATAGGATCTCGACAGCGCGCCGCATCAGCGGCACCGGATCCACTCCCGTATCGGCGATTCGGCCTGCGAAGACGGAGACAATGGCGGGCGTTCGCGGATCGAGCGCCGAAGCCACGCGGCCAACCTGTTCGAGCGTCATCAAAGCCGTGACATTGACCGCGATGCCATCGCGAGAAAGCCGCCGAACCAGCGGCATGGTCGAGAAACCCTGGGTGTTCGTCACGGGAATCTTGACATACACATTGCGACCCCAGGAAGCGATCAGCCGCGCCTGCCGTTCCATGCCGGCCTCATCATCCGCGAAAACCTCAAAGGAAACAGGTAGGTCTGGAATGGCGGCAAGCACCGCATGCGCGAAGGCCTGGAAATCCTTCACCCCAGCCTTGCGCATGAGCGAAGGATTCGTCGTAAAACCCTTAATGTAGGGCTTGCTGTACATCTTGAGAAGGCTTTCTATATCTGCCGCATCGCAGAATAGCTTGACTTGCAGATCGCTGCTCAGGTTCATGTCGTGCCTCAAGGAAAGCGGAGTCGGAAGATGGCGGTCTATGGAGAATGTAGGAACCATATCGGCCGAACCATGAATTTATTCTCCTTCGCGATGATTACGAAAGTCCCTGATCGTGCAAATTATGCACTGTACAAAGGGGTGGTCACGTGTATTCTTCTCTCAACAATCAAGTCTTTCAATGAGTAGGAGCCAGTGCAGGGGGACGGAAAGCCTGCCATGGCTTTGAAGCCATACCGGGAGGCATTCCCCCTCGGTCAGAGGAGTTGCACGCCTTGACTTTGCTCTCTTTTCCGCGGCCGGAGCCTTTCCAGAAAAGCAGCCGCAAGTTTTTTATCGTCGGAGGCGCCGGCTTTATCGGCAGCCACTTTGTGGACCGGCTGCTAGCGACGCCGGACCTGGCCGAATGCGTAACCGTGTACGACAATTTCTCGTCCGGTCGCTCCTGGCATTATGAGCAGCATCTGGCGGATAAGCGATTCGCCGTGGTGCATGCCGACGCGGTCGATCTGCCGCAGTTATGTGCGGCGATGGACGGACACGAGGTTGTGATTCATCTTGCGTCCAACCCGGACATTGCCCGCGCCGCGACGGAGCCGGAGATCGACTTCTACCAAGGAACCCTGCTGACCAACAACGTTGTCGAAGCGATGCGGCGGGCCCAGGTAGGGCAATTGCTCTATGCCTCCGGCAGCGGAGTCTACGGCGAACTCGGCGAGAGGGCAGTGCGAGAGGATGATGGCCCATTCCGGCCGGTCTCAACCTACGGCGCGAGCAAGTTGGCCGGGGAAGCATTGATCGCAAGCTATTGCGCGATGTTCGGCTTGCGCGCCCGCGCCTTTCGTTTCGCCAACGTGGTCGGGCCTCGCCAGACGCATGGGGTAGGTTTCGACTTCCTTCGCCGGCTTACCGCGGATGCGTCCACGCTGCGCATCCTCGGCGACGGTCAACAGAGTAAATCTTACATTCACGTCGCCGATGTCGTGTCTGCGGTTCTGCTGGCATTGGACTTCATGGACCCGGACCGGACCCCCTCCGAGCAGGAGGCACGCGCGTTTGAAGCGTTCAACGTTTCGACCCTCGACGCCATCACGGTACAGGAGATTGCGGAGGAAGCGGTCGCAAGCCTCGGGCTGACGCGACCGCCCACGTACGCGTTCACCGGCGGCTCACGCGGTTGGAAGGGCGACGTCCCCATCGTTCGACTCAACAGCGACCGAATCCGCTCGCTAGGTTGGAGTTCGCGCTGGAACAGCCGGGAGGCGATCCGTGCGGCCCTCGACTCGATGCGAATGGAGGAACGGGTGCTCCATGCGTAAGGGTAAAAGCCTTGCGCCTGGCATGCCACCGTTGGCGCTACTGGCCGGCGGGCTGGCGACGCGGATGCGCCCGGCGACGCTCGAAACAGCCAAGTCCATGTTGCCGGTTGCGGGTGAGCCGTTTCTCGGCCATCAGCTTCGCATGCTGGCAACGCAGGGTATTCGCGACATTGTGATCTGTTGCGGCCACCTGGAAGAGCAATTGCGCGAGTATGCAGGCAGCGGTTCCCGTTGGGGGCTCGAGTTGCGCTACTCGCCGGATGGGCCGAACCTTCTCGGGACGGGAGGAGCCCTGCGGAAAGCCTTGCCGTTGCTGGGGCCGCGCTTCATGGTGATGTACGGGGACAGCTACCTGCCGACTGATTTCGCACCGGTGTGGGAGGCGTTTCTCAGGTCGGGCCTGGATGGACTGATGACCGTCTATGCGAACGCCGACCGATGGGACACAAGCAATGTTCACTTTGAAGGCGGCAGAATTCGGGATTACAACAAACAGCTGAAGACGCAGGCGATGCGGCACATCGATTACGGGCTGAGCTGTTTTCGCGAGGAGGCGCTTCTTGCCTGGCCTGCCGAAACGCGCTTCGACCTGGCCCAAGTTGCGTATTCGCTTCTGGAGCATCGTCAACTGGCCGGCTTCGCGGTGAAGGAGCGCTTTTACGAGATCGGCTCGCCTGCTGGGCACGCCGAGACGGACGCGCTGCTGCTGCGCCAGCTCAACGAGCACTGGAGATACGCATGATCATCGCAAAAACCCCGCTGCGCATTTCCCTCGGCGGGGGCGGCACCGACCTTCCTTCGTACTACAAGGAGTTTGGCGGTTTTGTGATTTCGGCCGCCATTAACAAGTACGTGTACATCACCGCAAACCGGTCCTTTTTCCCGGGATACTTCCTGAAGTATTCCGAGATGGAGCACGCGGGTACGCGCGACGAGATTCGGCATCCGCTATTCCGCGAAGCACTCACGATGCATGATGTCGGAGACCGTGTCGAGCTGACGAGCGTAGCGGACGTGCCTGCCGGCACGGGGCTGGGCTCCTCCGGCGCGTTCACTGTCGGGCTGCTGCATGCCCTTTACGCGTACAAGCAGAAGCATGTCGCGAGCGCGACCCTGGCCGAGGAAGCGGTCGAGATCGAGATGAACCGGCTGGCGCAGCCCGTGGGCAAGCAGGACCAGTACATTGCGGCGTACGGGGGGCTGCTCTGTCAGGATTATCGCCGCGACGGGACAGTCGGCGTGGAGCAGCTGAAGATCTCGGAGGAGAAAGCGCGCGAGTTGCGGGAAAGCCTGATGCTGTTCTTTGTAGGGTCAACCCGGTCGGCTTCGACGCTGCTGCAGGAGCAGAAGACGCAGTCCGAGTGCCGCAACAAGAAGATGCTCGACGACCTGCAC
>CAXTSA010000181.1:0-6085 GCA_964246755.1 uncultured Acidobacteriaceae bacterium | reverse complement strand
CCCAACGCATCCAGCACATCGGCCGAACCGCAGCGCGAAGTCACCGCGCGGTTGCCGTGCTTGGCAATCCATGCCCCCGCCCCGGCCGCCACCAGCCCGGCAGCCGTTGAAATGTTCAGCGTATCGAGCCCGTCGCCGCCCGTGCCGCAGGTGTCCACCAGCCGGGCACGCTCGTCCTCGTCCAGAGGAATAGCCGTCCCGGTCGCCCGCATCGCTTCGGCAAACCCGCACAGCTCCTCCGCCGTCTCGCCGCGTCCAGCCATCGCCGCCAGCAGCGCCGCGAGCGAAAGCGAAACCGCCGGGGCCAGCTCGTCCACAAAAGGTTCATGCCGCCCCTCCGACGCCGGAGGCCCCAGCAGCATCGCCAGCGCGTCGCGCGCCTCCTCCCGGGTCAGCGTTCGCCTGTCCTCCACCGCGGCTTTTACCAGCGCGCGAAACTCTTCTGTCTGCACCCCTGTATGGTAGCCGAGCACAAACCCATCCGGCCGCGCATCTATCCGCGTGAGAAGGCGCGGACGCCAGCGCGCCAGGAGAAGGGACCACCCATGCCGTTTCAACACGCCCTGCCCCTGAGTGAACTGCCCCCCGGCAGAAAAAAAGCCGTCAAAATCGGCGAGACAGAAATCCTGCTGATCCACACCGCGGAGAGCACCCTGCACGCGGTCGAAGCAAAGTGCCCCCATGCCGGCGGCCCGCTCGAGCAAGGCGCCGTGTGCAACGGCCGGCTCATCTGCCCGTGGCACACCGGCACCTTCGAACTCGCGACCGGCGCGCTAGTCGAGCCGCCACCGCTTCGCGCCCTCAAGCACTTCGCCGTGCAGGTTGAAGACGACGCCATTCTGGTCGATCCCGCACCGCTGAACGCCCCCTCGCTCGCGCATTACGACGACCACGCCATCCCGCAAATCACGGACGCGACCACGGAACATCACCACATCATCACGATCGGAGCCGGCGCGGCAGCCACGGCCGCGGTCTGCACCCTGCGACAAGCCGGCTTCGCGGGCCGCATCACCATGATCGACCCGGTCGGCAGCGAGCCCGTCGATCGCACCAACCTGAGCAAGATGACGCTCGCCGGCAAAAAACCCGTCGAGCCGCTATGGAATGGGGACGAGAAAACGAAGCTGCGGGTCGAGCGCCTCGTCACCCGCGTCGAGCACCTCGATGGCGACGAGGGCACTCTGCGCACCGCCGACGGCCAGACCCATCGCTTCCATGCGGCGCTGCTCGCGCCCGGCGGCATCCCGCGCCGGCTCGGCATCGCGGGCGAGCACCTGCCCCACGTTCACACCATCCGCCACGCCGGCGACATGGACACAATCACCGCGACGCTGGGCGAAGACTCCACGGGCAAGCAGGTCGTGCTGATCGGCGACAGCTTCATCGCTTTTGAGGCAGCCTCGGCGCTCACGCAGCGCGGGCTCAAGGCGACGGTCGTCTCCCGCTCCCCCCAGCCGTTCAGCAAAAAGTTTGGCGAAGCGCCCGCGCAGGCGATCCTCCGCCTGCACCGGTTCAATGGAGTCACGCTCAAGTCAGGTGCTGAAGCGCAGCAGATCACGCCGGAAGCCGTGACGCTCAAGAGCGGCGAAAACCTCCCCGCCAACCTCGTCCTCGTAGCCGTCGGGGTACAGGTTGCAACGAACTTTCAGCACGGTCTGCCAATGGAGGACGATGGCGGCATCCCGGTCGACGCAACGCTCAAGGCAGCGGCGAAGCTCTGGGTCGCCGGCGACGCGGCCTCGGTCCATGGCACGCGCATCGAGCACTGGCGGCTCGCCGAGCAGCATGGACGCACCGCCGCGTTCGGCATGCTGCACAAACCCGGCGCCCATGCCACGCTCGCGAGTGAAAGCTACAGCGGCGTCCCGTTCTTCTGGACCTTCCACTTCGGCAAGCGCTTTGGCTACGTGGGCCATGCGGATACCTGGGACGATCTGCAGGTCGACGGCTCGCTCGCTGACGGGAGTTTTCTTGCGTATTACGTCCAGGGCAATGCCGTAAAAGCCGTACTAAGCTGTGGAAAGGACACGGAAACAGCGATGCTGGCCGAAAGCATGCGCAAGACGCTCACGCTTGAACAGGCGCGCAAAGCGGCGGGGAGCGTGTAAAGACAAGACCGCCTGCGCGGCTGGCGGCCACTTCGTGGCGGGTGACGTAGAGTCAGAATCCGGGCCTCCTTTAGGTTCGCAACAGGCTAAGTTGCCTGAGCAAGCCAATGACCTGCTTTGACCTCTCCTTGCGGGGCCAAGAACGCCCTTCGCCAGCATCCTGTCTGACAATCTCCCAAGCGCCCCTATACTATGGAGGCGTCTGCCGACCGCACCACGGTAGCGCCCCTTACCCCATGAAAATTCACGAATACCAGGCCAAAGATATCTTGCGCGAGCACGGCGTGCCCGTGCCGCAGGGCGAAGTCGCCAACACTCTGGAAGAAGCGGTCGAGGTCGCCAAACGTCTCATGCTGGGCGGCGCCTCGGGCGTCGTCGTCAAGGCCCAGATCCACGCCGGCGGCCGCGGCAAGGGCGGCGGCGTCAAGGTCGCGCGCACGCTCGAAGACGCTGAAACGTACGCCTCGCAGATCCTCGGCATGCAGCTCGTCACCCACCAGACCGGCCCGCAGGGGCAGCGGGTCCAGCGCCTGCTGATCGAGGAAACCGCCGCCATCGACCGCGAGCTCTACCTCGGTATCGTGCTCGATCGCGCCCAGGCCAAGCTGGTCTTCATGGCTTCGCAGGCCGGCGGCATGGAGATCGAAGAGGTCGCGGCGGAAAATCCCGACGCGATTCGCAAGGTCGCCATCGACCCGGCCGTCGGTTTTCAGCCCTACCAGGCGCGCGAGCTCGCCTTCGCGCTCGGCCTCAAGCCGACCCAGCTGCAGGCCGCCGTCAAGTTCATGCGCGGACTCTACGACGTCTTTATCGCGACCGACGCCTCCCTGCTCGAGATCAACCCCTTCATCACGACGAAAGATGACAAGCTCTTAGCGCTCGACTGCAAGCTCACCTTTGACGACAACGCCATGTTCCGGCACAAGGAGCTCAAGGAGTTCCGCGACCTGGCCGAGGAAGACCCGCTCGAGGTGGAAGCGTCGAAATACGCGCTCAACTACATCAAGCTCGACGGGGACATCGCCTGCATGGTCAACGGCGCGGGCCTCGCCATGGCAACGATGGACATCATCCAGTACGCCGGAGGCTCCCCGGCCAACTTCCTCGACGTGGGCGGCGGCGCTAACCAGCAGCAGATCGAGAATGCCTTTTCCATTCTCCTGTCCGATAAAAACGTGAAGGCCGTGTTCATCAATATCTTCGGCGGAATCCTGCGTGTCGACACCCTCGCCCAGGGCGTCGTGCAGGCAGCTCGCAATCTCGACGTGAAGGTACCCATCGTGCTGCGGCTCGAAGGCACCAACGTGGAGCAAGGCCGCAAAATCCTCGCCGAGTCCGGCCTGGCATTCGAGGTCGGCGACACCATGCAGGACGCGGCCGAGAAAGTCGTTGCCGCCGCCGCCCGCCACGCCGGAGCAGCCCGGTGAGCGCTCATCCTGAGTTTGAGGCTCTGCTGTTTGACGTGTTCGGGACAGCGGTCGACTGGAAAGGCTCCGTAACGGCCCGCTGCCGGAAGTTCGGGGCGCAACGCGGGCTTTCGGCCGACTGGGAGGCGCTGGTCGTTGAATGGCGCTCGCGTTACCAGCCGGCCATGGAACCGGTGCGCGAGGGCAAGCGCTTGTGGGCCGATTTCGATGAGCTACAGCGCGAAGAGCTCGATGCGCTGTTGCCGAAGTACGGCCTGAACGCGCTTTCCGATGAGGACCGGCACTTCCTGGTGCACAGTTGGCATCGCACCGAGCCCTGGCCCGATACCGTGCCGGGGCTCCTGCGCTTGAAAGAACGCTACATTCTCGCGCCCCTGTCGAACGGCACTGTGCGGCAACTTACCAACACGGCCAAGCACGCCGGATTGCCCTGGGACCTGGTCCTCGGCGCCGACATATTCCGCACCTACAAGCCGGCGCCCGAACTGTACCGGGCCGCCGTCGCGCTGGTCGGGTCGCCCGCGGCGCGAATCGTGATGGTGGCCGCGCACAACTACGACCTCGAGGGCGCACAGGCGGTCGGCATGCGCACCGCGTTTATCCACCGGGCGACCGACGACCCCGAGCCCACCGGGCGGTACGACTTTGTGGCGAACGATTTTCTGGACCTGGCGGCGCAGCTGGGGGCCTGAACAACACAGACGGGAGAACAAGGCATGGCGGTACTGGTCGACAAAAACACGCGCCTCATCGTGCAAGGGATCACCGGCAAGGAAGGCACCTTCCACGCCAAAGGCTGCGCCGAGTATGGCACGAAAGTGGTAGGCGGCGTCACGCCGGGCAAGGGCGGCACCACGCACGAGGGCTGGCCGGTATTCGACACGGTTGAGGAAGCAGTGCGCGAAACCGGCGCGAATGCGACCGTCATCTTCGTTCCGCCGCCATTCGCCGCCGATGCCATTCTGGAGGCAAACGCCGCGGGACTACCCCTGATCATCTGCATCACCGAGGGCATCCCGACCAACGACATGGTCGAGGTGTGGAGCGTACTCCAGCACTCTCCCTCCGTGCTGATCGGCCCCAACTGCCCGGGCGTCATCTCCCCCGGCAAGGCGAAAATCGGCATCATGCCGGGCCGCATTCACAAGGAGGGCTCGGTCGGCATCGTCTCCCGCTCCGGCACCCTGACCTACGAGGCCGTCTACCAGCTCACCCAGCGCGGCATCGGGCAGTCGACCGCCATCGGCATCGGCGGCGACCCGGTCATCGGCACCACGCACACCGATGCGCTTAAGCTGCTCAACGACGACCCCGAAACCGAAGCCATCATCCTGATCGGCGAGATCGGCGGCACGGCCGAGGAAACAGCGGCGGCCTATGTGAAAGAGCACGTGCGCAAGCCGGTTGTCGGTTTCATCGCCGGGCAAACGGCGCCTCCCGGCCGACGCATGGGCCATGCCGGGGCGATCATCTCCGGCGGCCAGGGCACCGCTGCCGAGAAGATGGCGGCCCTGCGCGACGCCGGCATCCACGTCGTCGAGTCCCCCGCCGCCATCGGCGCGACCGTAGCCCAGGTCTTAGGCCGCTCGTAAGTCGACGGGCGCGCCGTTCCGTCCGTCAACAGCTTGCAGCATGCGTCCGGTCTTACCCTCAACCGGGCATCCTCCACTTCCGGGTGGGGCTGGTCCCGCCTTGGATACAGAAGTTTGCTCGACGTCAAATCCGCTCCTGGCGGGGTGGATGTATACAACAGTAACCGCATAAACGTCACAAGATGGCTTTCAGAAATCCCGATTCAGTCCGCCTGCACCTTTCGTCACCAGCACGCGGGGTACCATCCGTACGGGAGGGATGCTCCCCATCTATGCAGAAAGTAACTACCTTCATTCCCGAGTAACAAGAAGCAGTAACTTAAGATACAAAATGGGAAAATTGAGAGTTTGCGGCCAAAAAGTCCTTTCCACTGCGCCGTTCTCCTCTCTAGGCTCTTCTTAAGCGCTACAGCGCACAGGAGCAGTCCCCATGAAGATCGTCAAGTTTGCCCTCGCCACCCTCTCGGTAGTAGCACTTTCGGCACCTGCTTTCGCCTCCAATGTTACTAATTCCGCTAACCGAGTTACTTTAGGCGAGCAGGCGACAGCGCAATCTTCGGTAACCATCTGCCCGAGCGGTTCCTCGCGTAATCCCTGGGGCGGAATTGCCACCGTCCCGAGCGGTTCCTCGCGTAATCCCTGGGGCGGAATTACCATCTGCCCGAGCGGCACTTCGCGTAACCCATGGGGTTCGATCGCTTTCGACAATTCTGCTAGCTAGGAGTCGCAGATTGTTGATAGGCTCAGTGCACGGGAGAATTCCCTTGCTGACGGAAATCGTGGACAAAGCGTTTGCCTTTACTGGGCCAGGCCTGGATGCTTGTCTATGCGTTCTCATGCTGGTCAAAGGACAGTGGAAACATTATCCTGCGCTCTTTTTGTTCGCCCTGGTCGATTTCATGTCCAGTTTTGCGCTTTACTGGACGGACCCCGCCGGGGCTTCCCACGCCTACAT
>CAXTSA010000180.1:0-6094 GCA_964246755.1 uncultured Acidobacteriaceae bacterium | reverse complement strand
GTACTACAAACAGCGCCACGCGCAGGCCATTCGCCAGGACGAAAAGCGTTGCCACCAGCCAGATCGTCCGCAGCACTTTCATGCGCCGTTGTCACCCCATACCAGTGTAAATCCGCCGGGTGCGACGCCCTGGGCGACACTTGCATCCCATCGGAACAAACAACGCGAACGCGTGAAGGGGAGCGTGGAAGATGGCGACACTTGTCTTGGTTATCGGAGTCGTAATGTTTGGGATCGGGAGCGCTGGGCAGCTGAGGATCGGCCAGCGATTCTCGAAGACGCCGGCTCCCGGCGACCGCCGCAGCGCGCGCATCGTGCTCACCCTCGCCGCGATTATCATCGGCGCCTGGCTGGTCATCGCCTCGGCATCGGCGCTGCTGCACTCCCACGCGCATACGCAAACCAATACCAGCAATCCAAGCTAGCCCTCACTGTTGAGCACCAGTCCGAACAGCAGTACCGCAGCCGTTGTGAACACCACGTCGTAACCGGCCAGCATCTTGATCCACAGCACCGGGTCACCGTCGCCGGTAAATATGGCCGTCGCGGCGGAGGTCATGGCAAGCAGCGCCGGGATGAAGATAGGGAATAGCAGCAGCGGCAAAAGCAGCTCCCGTGAGCGCGCCCGCAGCGAGAGCGCAGCAAAAAAGACCCCATTGCCCACCAGCGACCAAGTCCCCAGCGGTAGTACCAGCAGCAGCAGCGCCGGGTTGCCTTTCACGTCCAGGTTATAGAAAACCGTGAACAGCGGAGCCAGCACCAGCTCCACCGCGGAGACGAAGAGAAAGTTGGCCAGGACCTTACCCACGAGCAGCGCCGAGGGGGGCGCCGGGCTCATGCGCTGCGCGTCGAGCACCCCACCGCGCAGCTCGCGCGCCCACGCCTGGTTCAGCGCGCCTGTGGCCGCAAACAGGATCGCCACGCACAGGATGCCGCCCGCGATCTCGCGTGACTGCGCTCGTGTCGGATCGAAGGCGAGTGAAAAAAGCACGACGACCAGCAGCGCGAGAAACAGCATGGCATTCAACGCGTCCTTGGACCGCCACTCGAGCCGCAAGTCTTTCGCAAGCTGCACGGAAACGGCTCGCCAGTAGGGGCTCACGGGTGCTTTCCCGGGGCCGCGATGTCGGCCAGCCGCGCACCGGTCGCGCGCAGGTAATCCGCAGGCCTGAGCCATAGCTGTAGCCCGCGCTGTCCGGCCGATACGCTGATGTGCTCATGGAGCTCGATCGTTTCATCGGCGAATGCTGGAAAGGCCTTTCTGGCTTCAAGCACCGTGACGCCGCCACGAATGTAGCCGGTGAGCGACTGCACATCCCTGAGCGGCGCCAGCGAGGCGGACCGGGCACCGGCCGAAGCTGCCAGCTTTTTCAGGTTGAGCTCGTCCGAGCCCGCGAGCACTGCGAAGACATGCTCACCGCTCGAGCCGAGCGCGCACACGAGCGTCTTCCACACCTGCTCGGGTGGCAGCCCAAGTTTGCGGGCAACGCTTGCGGCGGCCAGATCGGCGGGGTCGACCTCATAGGTCAGCAGTTCATAAGCGATGCCGAGTGAGTCGAGCAGCCGCGCCGCGTTGGTCTTCGCGGGCCTCATGAGGCGCTCACGGCGCTGCGCCGCAGCTCGCCGTTTTCAAGCAGCAGCAGCTCATCGGCCAGCGGCATGGCAAGCTCACGCTGGTGGGTCGTCAGCACAACGGTGCAGCCGCGGTCGCGCTCGGCGGTCAGCAGCCTGAGCATTGCTCCCGCGCTCGTCGCGTCCATGTTCGAGAAAGGCTCATCAAGCAACAGCAGGTTCGGCCGGGGGAGCAGCACCCGCGCCAGAGACACTCTTTGCCTCATCCCTTGCGAGTACGCCTGCACCGGTTGCGCCAGCGCGGCATCGAGACCTACCGCGGCCAGCGCGTCCTGCGGGGCGAGGCAGGCTGCGGGCGCATACAGGGCAGCGAAGTAGCGCAGGTTCTCGATGCCCGTGAACTCGTCATAGAGCATGGGCGCGTGGCCCATGTAGCCGATTCGCTCGCGCACTCGCTCGGGGGGCTCACCCCAGGCGTCTGCCGTGCCGAAGGAGGGACGCAGCAGCCCGGCAAGGATGCGCAGCATTGTGGACTTGCCCGCCCCGTTGGCGCCCAGCAGCAGGTAGCAGCGGCCCTGCTGCAACCGGGCATCGACGTGCCGCAGCACTGGGCTGCTGCTAAAGATGTGGGAGACGTCTCGCAGCGTAACTCGCGGCGCGGACTGGCTGAGGGGCGTCGAGTCGGACTGGTGAGCTGAAACCATCTTGGGAGTGAGTATAGCGAGCCCCTGCGGGTGCTTTGGGGTGTGGCGAAGGGGGTTGCGCATGCAGGTAGGATGGAAGTTAGTTTGGATGCGAAGCCGGTAGCTGCTCGCAACGAAGCTTTACATCCGTACGCAGGAGCGCATGCAGCATGGACAGCAAGAGGCTGGTAGGGATCGCTCTCATCATTGCAGGCGTCGTCATGCTGGCGCTTGGCAGCCGCGCGATGGGTGCCGGCCAGGTGCATTGGTTGGCGATGCTCGGCGCGACGGTTGTTGTTGCCGGGACGATCGTTGCGTTCCGGCGAGCGTCCCCGAAGATAACGCAGGGCCACGCGGCGGTCCATGTGCCGGGGTTCTCACCCACGCATGCGGCGAAACACATAGCTATCGAAGGCAAGACGGGACGCCTCTGGGTCCGCGACAACCAGCTTGGAGAGCGGATCATTGACGCGGACGAGCTAGCGGAGTGGCGCGTACACCGGGACGATACGAAGTTTGGCGTAGAGGTGAGGACGAATGGCGCCGAGCCGACAGTCTGGTTTGCGCGTACCGGCGAGGCGAGGGAGTCGGCCGAGGAATGGATCACGAAAATTGGCGCAAACCGCCGCGAGTTGGGGAAGTGACAGGGCGGCTATCAGCGCACGTGGCGGCCCGCTTACTCCGCTCCGCGCCCTGCGCCCTTCTTCGCACGTGGCGGAGCCATCTCCAGGCAGCGGTCTGAAACTCGGACGGGGTTGGCCATTTTGCCGACGGCCGCCCGAGTGAAGGCGCGATACAGCCGGTTCACATCGACCTTTTGACCGGTGCGGATCTCACGCTCGGCAGCCGCGTGCATCGCCGAGAGCAGCTCGTCGCGCAACTCATTGAAGAGCTTATCGATGTAGAGGTAGGGCACCCGTCCAGCCTAGCAGGGTTGCTAGCGAGCCGGCAGCAGCGCCGCCGTGGTTTTCGCGGGCGGCAAGCCTGCCGGGGCGCCCCCCGGTTTTGCTCCCGGCGCGGGCGCGTATTTTGAGGCGCACTTGGCCTGCAACTCCGTCGCGTGAAACACGCCATCGTGGCCGTAAGTGCCGATCGCGAGCGCCTGCGCATTGTCCTTGAAGGTGTCGGGCGGCGGCTCCGTGCCGTCATAGTCCACCGGCAGCTTGCGGTCGTTTTCGACCAGGACAAACCTGGCGCCTGCACCGTGGTGGTCGATCGAACCGGGCGCAACATTGCCCGCGACCCGGAGGTGCCGCGTGTACGCCTTGCCACCCATGCCTTGCAGCTCGTTGATGGTGACGTAGTAGCTTTTATTCGCCTGCGCGCCGGTGACGGCCAGGTACGCTACTACCGCCAGCACAACCGTCACCGCCAGTGCGATCCGGACCGACTGCGGGCGAGCTGCATGACGTGTAGGGCGCATAGTTTCTAGATGAGCGTAGGATCTTCCTCCGGCCCGCGTCAAGGAAACCCCGAGCTCGCAAGATGACGCGCTCCACATGCGAGGCTTCCGCGTATCATTGGGGCTATTGACAGGCGCGTGCCCGCAAGGGAGACGCTGAGCAGCACTTGAGAGGAATCCATGAGCAACCTGACAAGCAACACAGGAATCGCGGGCCCGAGCACCGTGCAAGCGCCCGAACGGGCGACCGAAATACTTGAGCCGCGCGCTCAGTGGATCGCCGCCCGTCGCGCCGAGGCCCTGCGCACCGGCGACACAAACGTGAGCCAGATGCACTTTGCCCGCCTGGGCCGCATCACCGAGGAGATGGAGTTTGTCGCCCGGCGCGAGAACATCTCCGCCGAGCTCGTCAGGTCTGAAATTGCGGTAGGACGCATGATTATCCCGGCCAACATCAACCACCCGGAGGTCGAGCCGATGGCCATCGGCATCGAGAGCCGGTGCAAGGTCAACGCGAACATCGGCAACTCAGCCGTAACCTCGAACATCGATGAAGAGTTGCGCAAGTTGCACATGGCCGTGCAGCACGGAGCCGACACGGTGATGGATTTGTCGACCGGCGGGGCGATCCCGGAGATCCGCGATCGTATCCTGCGCCACTCGCCGGTGCCGATCGGGACTGTTCCACTCTACGAAGCGCTCACCCGCGTCAAGCGCGTTGAGGACCTCAACATAGACCTTTACCTTGAAGTCATCGAGGAGCAGGCTGAGCAGGGCGTCGATTACTTCACGATCCACGCCGGTGTGCTGATACAGTACGTGCCCATGGTCGCGAAACGCATCACGGGCATCGTGAGCCGCGGTGGCGCCATCATGGCGCAGTGGATGACCGCGCACCACAAACAGAACTTTCTCTATGAAAACTTCGACCGCATCACGAAGATCATGGCGAAGTACGACGTCAGCTATTCGCTCGGCGACGGCTTGCGGCCGGGCTCGGTTGCCGATGCCTCGGACGAAGCGCAGTTTGCCGAGCTGAAAACTCTGGGCGAGCTCACACGCAAAGCCTGGGAGTCCGACGTGCAGGTCATGATTGAAGGGCCCGGCCATGTGCCGATGGACAAGATCAAGGAGCAGGTTGAGAAGGAAGTGGAGCTGTGCGACGGGGCGCCGTTCTACGTGCTGGGGCCTTTGGTGACTGACATTGCGCCAGGTTACGACCACATCACGAGCGCCATCGGCGCGGCGATGATCGGTTGGCACGGCGCGTCCATGCTGTGCTATGTCACACCGAAAGAACACCTCGGCCTGCCCAACGAAAAAGACGTGAAAGACGGCATGATCGCCTACAAGATTGCCGCCCACGCCGCCGACATCGCCCGCCACCGCCCCGGCGCCCAGGACCGCGACGACGCCATTTCTTACGCTCGCTACACCTTCGACTGGGAAAAGCAGTTCGCCCTCTCGCTTGACCCTGAAACGGCCCGTTCCATGCACGATGAGACACTTCCGGACGACTACTACAAGGAAGCGGCGTTTTGCTCGATGTGCGGGCCGAAGTTCTGCTCCATGAACTGGTCGAGCAAGGTAGATGAGTTTAACAAGGAAGTGCACGGGCTGGAGAAGAAGGATTTGTCGCAGCTAGTAGTGCTGCAGGCAGCACAACTTAGCGCGAAGAACTAGGCGGGTGATGATGGGCGCTGGTTTTCAGGCGCCCACTTCTTTGTAAGTGCCACACTTACTGCGCAATACCTACTTCGCGCAGTACGAAGGCGTAATCGAACGCGATTTCCTTGAGGTAGTCATACCGCCCACTTGCGCCACCGTGGCCGGCCGTCATATTAGTGTGCAGTAGGATGGGATACTCGCCCGTGTTGAGCGTTCTTAGTTTGGCCACATACTTTGCCGGCTCCCAGTACATTACCTGGCTGTCGTAAAGCGAAGTCTTGACTAGCATAGCCGGGTATGCAGTAGCACGCAGGTTGTCATACGGCGAGTAACTCAGCATCGTCTCGAATGCCTCGCGCTCGTTCGGGTTCCCCCACTCTTCGTACTCGGGCACGGTCAGCGGCAGGGAAGCATCGAGCATCGTGTTCATCACGTCGACAAACGGTACCTGCGATACCACTGCGCGAAACAGCTCAGGCCGCAGGTTCGCGACCGCGCCCATCAGCAGTCCGCCGGCCGAGCCGCCCTGGATCGCCACCCGTCCGGGCTCGCCGTAGCCCTGGGCGAGCAGGTGTTCGGTGACCGCGATGAAGTCGGTAAACGTGTTGCGCTTGTGCTCCAACCGCCCCGCGTCGTGCCACGGCTTGCCCAGGTCGCCGCCGCCGCGGATGTGTGCGTAGGCGAGTACGAAGCCGCGGTCGAGCAGGCTCAGGCGGTTGGAGTTGAAGCCGAGCGGCAGGGCATAGCCGTAAGACCCGTAGCCGTACAC
>CAXTSA010000179.1:5840-6136 GCA_964246755.1 uncultured Acidobacteriaceae bacterium | reverse complement strand
CTTTCGGAGATCTATGCGAAGCGCATCGGCGTCGATGCAGCCGAGGAGATCCACCCCGTGCACGCGGAGCTTACGGAAGCGCCGCGCGCCGCGACCGAGATCCAGCAGGTCGCCGTGCTCGCCAACCTTCCCGAGTACTGGTCCGCCTACAAGGGCGGCCCGTACAAGCCCGAGTACGAGCGCGAAACCGGTCTCACGCGCGACGAGGTCACGCGGCTTGGCCGCGCTCTCTCGGAGTACCCGGAAGGCTTCCACATCCACCCCAAGCTGCGCAAGCTGCTCGAGCAGAGGCTTGA
>CAXTSA010000179.1:0-5830 GCA_964246755.1 uncultured Acidobacteriaceae bacterium | reverse complement strand
CGTTCGACTACGGCATGGCTGAAGCTGTTGCTCTGGCGTCGCTACTTGAAAAGGGAACTGCCGTGCGCCTCAGCGGTCAGGACTCCGAGCGCGGGACCTTTAACCAGCGGCACTCCGTGCTGATCGACACGGAAACCGAGCAGCCTTGGATCCCGCTCGAGCACGTGAAGCAAGGCCAGGCCCGCTTCGAGGTCTACAATTCCGCGCTGAGCGAGGCCGGTGTGCTTGGCTTTGAATATGGCTACAGCCGCGATTACCCGGAAACGCTGGTGCTGTGGGAAGCGCAGTTCGGCGACTTCGCCAACGGCGCGCAGGTCATCATCGACCAGTTCATCACCTCGGGCGAAGACAAGTGGGGTCTGCTGGCGCATGTCGCCCTGCTGCTACCGCACGGCTACGAAGGGCAGGGGCCGGAGCACTCGAGCGCCCGCGTGGAGCGATACCTGCAACTCGCCGCGCACGACAATGTCCAGATCTGCCAGCCCTCGACCGCCGCGCAGTACTTTCACCTGCTGCGCCGGCAGATGCTGCGGCCCTGGCGTAAGCCTCTCATCGTATTCACGCCGAAGAGCATGCTGCGGCACCCGGACGCGCTTTCGCCCATCGACGACTTCAGCCGGCCCGCTTTCATGAACGTGCTGCCGGACACCGGTGTCGAAAACGCGAAACGCCTGCTGCTTTGCACCGGCAAGATCGGCCATGACCTGCGCGTCGAGCGCGAAAAGCGCAGCGGGAGCCATGTCGCGATCGTGCTGCTCGAGCAGCTTTACCCCTGGCCAGGGCAGGAAATCCTCGCCGCGATCAACGCTCACCCCGACGTGCGCGAAGTGGTCTGGGTGCAGGAAGAGCCGGAAAACATGGGCGCACTATCGTTCGTGATGCCGCGGCTTCGCCGGCTGGTTCGCGAGGGCCGGCAGGTACTCTCGATCAAGCGCTCCGCCGCTGCCAGCCCCGCGACGGGAAGCGCGAAGGCGCATGAGCTGGAGCAGCGGACGCTGGTGGATCTGGCATTGACGGTAGGGGAATAGAGAAATCGGTGTCAGCTTAGCCAGGGATTGACGGCTGGTGCGTCAAGACCTCGAAATCGTTTCTGTTGCCGTCCCCGCCGTGAGGCTGTGGACCGACGCGGTCGAAGCGAGCAGAGCGTTTCCCGTTGAGCGTCTCCCAGTCCGACGGTCACACGCTCGACGCGCAGAGCCCCTCTCACTGCCCATAGGTCGCCGTCTCCCCGTGCTTGCGGAAATAGTGCCGGTCCAGCAAGGCCTGCGATACGGTTCTCGCATTCGGATTCAGCTGCAGCGTGACCCAGGCCATCTTGGCCACGGCCTCCAGCACCACCGCATTGTGCGCGGCTTTGCCCGCGTCTTCACCCCAGGCGAAGGGCGCGTGCCCGGCCACCAGCACAGCGGGGATCGCGTCGGGATCGAGCGTGCGGAACCGTCGCGTGATGGCCAGGCCCGTATTGCGCACGTAGTCGCCTTTAATCTCGAACGGGCTCAGCTCCTCGGTCACCGGGACGGGGCCGTAGAAGTAGTCCGCATGGGTCGTGCCCAGGGCGGGGATGGGCCGCGCCGCCTGTGCCCAGGCCGTCGCGTATTCGGAATGCGTGTGCACTACGCCGCCTGTATTTTCAAACGCGCGATACAGCAGCAGATGCGTGCCCAGGTCGGAGCTCGGCTTCATCGAGCCCTCCACGACATCTCCGTCCAGGTCGGCGACGACCATGTCTTCAGCGCGCATGCTGTCGTAGGAGACGCCGCTGGGCTTGATGACCACCAGCCCCTGCTCGCGATCGATACCGCTGGCATTGCCCCAGGTGTGGATCACCAGGCCGCGCCGCACCAGTTCCAGGTTCGCTTCGAGGACTTCGGCTTTCAGTGCTTCCAGCATGGGGCTGTTTCTCCTTCGTTTGCGCGACTCATTCGCGCTCACGGCATGAGAAGACGCTACGCAAAGGGCGCGCGTCGGGTCAAGCTGCATCGATCTGCGACACATGGAGCGCCCATCCGGGATCACAAAGCGCGCGCGCGCGTGCTTTTCACCGGTGCGGCAGGCGCAACGCGGCTCTGTCCAGTCGCTATCTCGAGAAACGCGTGCGCGGCGCGCGAGAGCGTCTTCTCCTTGCGAAAGACCAGCGCCAGCTCGCGCGAGATGCGTAGCCCATCTACCTTGAGGATGCGCAGAGCGCCCGCGGCGGCGTCGCCCGCCACGACCGCCCGCGGCAGAAAGCCCATGCCGAGGCCCGCCCCGATGAGGCGCTTGAGCAGCTCGCTCGATTCCACCTCCATCGCGACACGCGGGTGCGCGTCCTCCGCGCGGAAAAAGTCATCGAGCTGGTCGCGCTGCCGGCCGCTTTTGGGCAGCAGCAGCGGGTGTTCCAGCACTTCGGCAACCGTTACGGTTTCGCGGCTCGCAAGCGGGTGCGCGGGCCCAGTCACGAGCACCACCTCGTCCTTGTGAATGCGCTCGATGGTGAGCCGGGCATCCTTGACCGGCAGGCTCACGATGCCGAAGTCCACCTCGCGGTTCAGCACTTCTTCGAGGATGCGGGCCCGGTCGGCGCGAACCACCGTGAGCGCAACACGCGTGTACTGCTTTTTGAACGCGGCAAAAACCGCCGGCAGCACATACAGGCTGGTCGCCTCGTTCGCGCTGATCGAGATCTCGCCGCGCGGCGAGCGGTGCAGCTCGGCGATAGTGATGCCGATGTGCGCGTGGCAGGAGAGCACATGCTCCGCGAACGGCTCAAAGACGCGCCCCGCAGAGGTGAAGGTAACCTTGCCGCCATCGCGGTCGAACAGGCGCGCGCCCAGCTCGGTTTCGAGCGAACGGATCTGGGCCGAGATCGCGGGCTGCGTCACGCTCAGCTTTTCCGCGGCGCGCGAGAACGAGCGAAGACGGCTGACCTCGAGAAAGGTGCGGAGCTGTTCGAAATCCATTCGCCTTCCTCCTTTTTCTCCAGCGTGCGCGAGGGAGAGCTATGCGCTTGATTGTAGCTGCTGCACATTCTGAGAAAACCCGGCCTCGCTCAGCGCCGGGCGCCGCCGCCGGCGAGCAGCGCGGCTTCCACAGCCGCAAGATCCTCCTCCGTGTCCACGCCGCGCGTGTCATGCGGCGTCTCGGAGACCCAGACGTCGATACCGTTTTCGAGCAGGCGCAGCTGTTCGAGCTTTTCCGTCGCTTCCAGACGGCTGGCGGGCAGGCGAGGGAAGCGCTCCAGGGCCTCGCGGCGAAAGGCGTACAGGCCGAGGTGCTTCAAGGGTTTGGCGCCATCGCCCGCGCCATCGCGGTCAAACGGGATGGGAGCGCGCGAAAAGTAAAGCGCGCGGCCGTCGCGAGCACACACCACCTTGACCACGCTGGTGAGGTGGAACTGTTCGGGCGGGCACGGAGTCGCCAAGGTCGCGACTTGGACGAGGTGTCCATCGGAACGTGCACCGAGCATGGGCGCCAGCAGCGCGTCGAGGTGTTCGGGACGCAGCAGCGGCTCATCTCCCTGAATGTTGACATAGATGTCCGCCGGAATCGCCTCGGCCACGGCATGCACGCGATCGGTGCCGCTCGCGCAGTCCTCCGGTGTGAACACGGCAGGGAAGCCGAGCCGCTGCGCAAGCTCCATGATTTCGGAGGAGTCGGTCGCAATCAGCACCTGGTCAAGCGCCGGGCAAGCGCGGGCAGCGCGATAGACCCAGGCCAGCATGGGTTCGCCGGCGATCTCGCGCAGCATCTTTCGCGGCAACCGCGTGGAGGCGAGCCGCGCCGGGATTACGCCCAGGATGCGCTGCGTGGAGTATTTGGAGTGCGACACCGGGGGAGCTCCTTTGGCGCAAGATGCCTGCGCTTGGCTTGGGAACAAACGCGCACTAGTCTATGGTCCATGGTAATGCGCTCTCGCTCGAAGGCGTCGAAACACCAGCTCGCATTGCGCAAGGGCTCGCTCCTTGGTAGCATCAGGGGCTGTGAGCAAGCAGGCGGCGTAGCTCAGATGGTTAGAGCGACGGACTCATAACCCGTAGGTCGACGGTTCGATTCCGTCCGCCGCCACCACACAGCCACTCCCAGCTACCGACACCCGCCCCAAACCCGATCCAAACCCCGTTCGGCGAGACAACGCTTTTCCCCAACAAATTCCCTTGCCCAAACCACGGTCCCGTGGACTTGCGCAAGTCTCCGCGAAGGAGCGTAACGAGGACGTTTGTCCCTGTAAATGCCTGTCCGTCTTCACACAAAGCCGTCAGGATTTGCCCGTGGGCAATCGCGACCGGCGCGCCGCGATGGTAGTCTCAGCCGAAAGGCCCTGAAGATCCGTGCGCGGCCTTTTGGAGGTTTCTCTTGCGGCTTCGCTATGTCCCTGTGCTCGTTTTCGCCGGCTCGGCTGCCCTGTTCGCGCAGAGCGCTCCGCCCTCGCTTGTCAATGTCACCGACAGCCGTTTCGCGCGGGGCTGCGCATCCGCCGCCGATCCCGTGGGGCAGCGCGACTCCACCTGCGCCGTACGCGCGGCGATCCGTTTCGCTGAAGGCGCGGGCATCCCCGGCGCGGGTTACCCGGTGCTGTACTTCCCGCACGGCAGCTACAAGGTCGCGGGCGAGGGGTACACATCTGCGCTGACACTCACCAAGGCCATCAGCATCCAGGGCGACGGAGCCCCCTCGACCGTGATTCTGAACACCAGCCCCCACGCGGCGACGCTGACCTACCTCGACGCGCAGGATTGCAGCGGCAAACCAGGCGCATGCCCCGTCACGGTGCAGGGCATCACCTTCGCCGGGCAGGGGCACACCACCGAAGGCGGTCTGATCGAGATCGACAGCACCAACACCGGATCCATGCGCAACGTGGTGCTGGCGAACACGGGCGGCGTGGCGTTGAACCTGCAGGGCTCGAGCGAGCGCTGGTACTTCTCCGACATGGAAATCCAGGAGACGCGCAGGCCGGTACTACTCGAGGGAGACACGAACGAGGACTATTTCAACCGGATCAACGTGCTGAATGGTGGCGAGGCGAACGGCTACTGCTACAGCGTGAACTGCCCCGGCGGCAAGCGCATCGAGAGCGGCGTGTGGCGCCCGGACCCCCACTCGGCCGTGTACCTGGACGGCGACAATGTGCACTGGATGAACTCGTCGATTAAGAGCACGGAGGCGATCGGCGGCATCCGTCTGTCGACGACAACCTCTTCGCTCGCGCACACCTACATCGAAGGCTACCCCTGGGGCGGGCAGCCGCGCACCAATCATGCGGTCGCGGCGCCGGGCAAGGCCGAGCTGGGGCACTTAACCTCGGCCATTAGCGCTTCCGAACTGGACTTTTCCGTGGACGATGCCCCCTGGCAGCCGCTCTACGTCAATGACCCGGCGCAGGCTCGCGTGGGAGGCACACACAGCTATACCAACGCGTACGGGATCTTTCCGGCGGACTACCTGCTCAACAGCCGGGAGCCGAGCCGAGCGGTCCCGGGCATCACGCGCGGCACCATGGAGTGGGTGCAGGTGGCGGCGTTCTCAGGCGACGGGCAGGCGCACCTGCGCTCCCGCGGCAAGCGGCCCATCGCGTGGCCGGCTGGCAGCGTAATCGAGCAGAATGCGCCGAACAGCTACGGCGTGCTGCGCCTGGAGGAGAACCACATCAATTCGCTTGCTGCTGCCTTTACCCCGCGCTACCCCTCGGGTTGCAGCGACACTGAGCAGCAGAAACAGTGGACTAGCTCGCCGTCAGAGCTGTGCGCGGAGATCATCGCGGGCCTGGTGCCGGACGGCTACATGGTGCCGCTGCCGACCCAGGACTACGTGCACAATGACTTCTCGCTGCACCTGGTGGATAACTCGATCT
>CAXTSA010000178.1:0-6174 GCA_964246755.1 uncultured Acidobacteriaceae bacterium | reverse complement strand
GACATGGTCGGGGTCATGACGGCGGGGCGTCCAGTTTCAGCAGAGCTTGCTCGGCAAAGATGCATCGAAGTGAATCGAGTTTGTGTGAAGGAGACCACGCCGGCTGCGCTCGTTATAAACGCTTGCTCAATGCTGTATGGGTATGCGTGTCGCGAAGCATTCAGACGTGATCACGACCGTGTGGTGACGTACACCCTAAGCACAGAACGAGGCACTTCCCTGAGAGCCGCTGGATTTCGCCCCGTAGCGAAGACGCAGGGCGGCTCGTGGAATCGGGCGGATCGACCTCGCATTGACAAAGCCCCGATCGCTCCTAAAACCCGTTGGGAGCGTTCGCGAGACTCGGCCTCTTTGCCAGTCCAGCGTAGTCTTCCGCTTGCGGCATAGGGAATTTCGTGAAGATCCGTTCTTTCCGGTAGACACCCTGGCGGTCAGCGAAGCTGACATTGATCTCGCCGACCCGTGTATCGAGAACCCAGCCACTCCTCCGCGCCACAATCAACGCTATTGGCTTCGAAAGTACCGAACAACCTTGTTCTGAGGAAAACTTATGAAACCCTCCAAGCTCTATGAAGCGCTTCATGCGCTCATTGACGAGCGCGTCTCTCCGCATATCTGGGGGCCATGCGGCGTCGGCAAATCGCAGATCGTCGGCCAAGTCGCCGGGGACCTCGGTTACGACTTCCTCGATGTACGGGCCGTGCAACTCGATCCCGTCGACCTCCGCGGCCTGCCGCGCATCGTGTCGGACCAGACCGAGTGGGTTCCCCCGAAATTCCTACCCACGACCGGCAAGGGCATCCTGTTTCTCGATGAGCTGACCTCGGCGCCGCAGATGACGCAGGCGGGTTGTTACCAGCTTGTGCTCGATCGCAAGCTTGGAGAGTACATACTGCCCGAGGGATGGGTCATCATCGCGGCCGGCAATCCTGCTTCCGAGCGTGGCGTTCACTTCTCGATGCCGCGTCCATTGCGTAATCGGTTTGTGCATCTCGAACTCGAGGCCGGCCTGGACGACTGGTGCAAGTGGGCAGTTAAGGACGGCATCCGCCCCGAGATTATCGCGTGCCTGCGGCGCAAGCCGGAACTCCTGCACGCGGCCGATACGACCGCCGATGCCAACGCATGGCCCACTCCGCGATCCTGGGAGATGGCGTCGAACGTCCTTTGTGGAGTGGCCAAACGCAGGAACGCGACCCTGCTGTCGGGGACAAGCGAATTCGAGGCGCAGTTACTCGATGGAACGATCGGCGAAGGAGCAGCCTCGGAGCTTATCGGGTTTCTCCGAACATTCCGTCAGTTGCCCTCCATCGACGAAGTCCTCATGGTTCCCACGGAGACCTCCGCTCAGATAGCTGTCGCCACGGCGCTCGGTCGTGTGTTGACCGACAGTTCCATCGGCAGAGGGCTTATTTACCTTGACCGCATGCCGACCGAGATGCGCGTCATGGCCGTCCGCGACGCCGCAGCCCGAGAAGTCGCGATCACCCACACGCCGGAGTTTATCCGCTTCGGCGTAGAACACCGGGAGGTACTGCAATGATCACTGAACGCGCCATGCTCGCGGCTGTCCACATCAGCATCTGGACAGCCGTAAAACACGACCGGAAGATCAGCCGCGATGTCGCCAATCAGCACGGTGCGCATCAGAGCGCCGGACGTTACAACAAACAGCTTCTGCGCGGGGCAGACAAGTTGGACGACCTGCGCGCAATCGCAGGCCAGATACGGCAGCACTTCTACAAGGTCACTCTGCCCTGGTCCGACGAAGGTTTTCGCCTGTTGCCGTCGAACTTCTACTTCGATCTCATGGAGCGAATGCGAGGGTTCGAGGCGAGCTTCGAACAGGGGGTGGAAAGCTTCCTTGCAGTTTACCCGCAATACATTGACCAGGTCCGCCCGGAGTTGAACGGACTTTTCCGGGAAGAGGACTACCCGTCCGCCGAGAACCTGCGCACGAAGTTCGGCGTAAGACTCGAGATTCTGCCTATCCCCTCAGGGGCGGACTTTCGTGTCCAGATGTCTGCGGAGGAGCAAGCTCGTGTATCGCGAGAGATCGACGCGAACGTGCGCCAATCACTGGCTCGCGGCACTGAGGATCTGTGGAAGCGGCTGCGTGAAGTGGTCTCCCGGATGGTGGATCGGCTGAACGAACCAGAGTCGCGCTTCCATGGCTCTCTGGTGACGAACGTCTTCGACCTGGTGGACATCCTTCCGCGCTTGAATGTTCAGGGCGATGAGGACCTGAATCGGTTCGCTGAGCGGGTCAAGCAGCGGCTCTGCAACCATTCGGCGCAGGACCTCAAGAAACACGATCTCCTGCGTGTCACTACGGCAACAGACGCGGCAAACCTAGTGGCGCAGATGGACGGGCTCTTACAGGACCGCGAAGCAAACGAAACTTCGCAGGTCGAGGCAGTACCGAGCGTCGAATGCATCCTTGATCGGATGTCGGCTTACATGGGAGCGGCCGCGTGAAACCGTTCACAACCATTGAACGACGCCTTCAGAAGGCGCGCACCAAGCTTTTGCTCGACCATCCTTTCTTTGGCTCTCTCCTGTTCCGGTTGAAGGGACGGGAGAGCCGGTCGATCCAGACGATGGCCACAGATGGCACCTCACTTTTCTACAACCCGGAATTCGTAGACACGCTCAACGCCGCGACTCTATGTGGTGTGCTGGCGCACGAGGTGCTGCATCCTGGTCTCCAGCATCATCTGCGCCGGTCCGGACGCGACCCGAAACGTTGGAATGAAGCCTGCGACTACGCCATCAATCCGATCCTGCTCGACGCCGGTCTTCATCTACCGGACGGAGGTCTGGTGGACGATCGATTTCGCGATATGAGCGCGGAACAGATCTACAACCAACTTCAGACGGAAGCAGAGCGAGAGGCAGGTGATTCGGGCGACACGCAGAAGACCGGAGGAGATGGATCTGCTTCCCCAAAAGGGGCTCCTAGGAATCCCGGGGAGCCTTCAGCCCCCGTTTCAGAAGGCGGGTTCGGACAGGTACTCGATGCGGCAGTTGCCGACGAGAAAACCTTGACGGCCGACGAGCAGTCGAGAGAGTGGAACGTAGCCGTCCACCAGGCAGTCACGCTTGCGAAGCAGGCTGGTAAAGTTCCTGCGGGCATGCAGCGCTCACTCGACGGGGCAGCAAAGGCAGCCGTCGACTGGCGGGAACTGCTGCGCCGGGCCTGGTCCGAAACCACACCCGCGGACTATAGCTGGATGCGTCCCAACCGTCGCCACATCTGGACGGGACTCTACCTCCCGGGGGTGGTGCGGGAAGGAGTCGGCGAGGTTGCGATCGCCGTCGATTGCTCCGGCTCGGTGAACTCGCGTCAGTTATGTCTGTTTGAGGCCGAAGTGCGATCGATCCTCGAAGGCCAACGACCGGAACGCGTCTACGTTCTCTACTTCGACGCGACCGTCAATAAGGTCGAGACCTTTGAGGCAGGGCAGCGTGTTTCGCTCAGCCCCGTCGGTGGCGGTGGCACGGAGTTTGGCCCCTGCTTCGAGTGGCTCGACCAACATGGCGTGCGGCCTCAGACTCTCGTGTTCCTGACGGATCTCTACGGATCCTTCCCAGACTCGGAACCGGCATACCCGGTCTTTTGGGCGTCCACAGGAGGCCGGCGGGCGCCGTTCGGACAGGTCGTTCCGATGCAGGCCGCCTGATTTCTTCGGGGCGGCTTATCGAAGGAGGTTGGCATGAAGAGAATCATTCGTATCTTCACAGATGGCTCGGCTATCCGCAATCCCGGCCCTGGCGGCTGGGGTGCCGTAGTCATCGACGGCAAGAAACTGCGGGAAATGTCTGGGGCCTTCCCGTGGACCGACATCTCGGAGATGGAACTTGTAGCGGCCGTCGAAGCTCTCCGTTCGATACCATCCAGATCGCGGATCGAGTTGTACTCGGACTCCGAACTCCTGATCCGCGGCATGCGGGGCTTTGTCCTTCGTTGGGAAAGTCACGGATGGCGAAACCGGCGCGGTGTCTCAATCCAGAACCGAGATCTATGGCTCCAGCTCATTGAACTCGATCTTGCCTTAGACATTCGATGGAAATGGCTCCGGGGGCATAACGGGCATCGATGGCAGAGCCGAGCCGATGAACTCGCTTATCGGGCAGCGAGGAACCTCTCCGTTCCTCAGAGCATCGCTGCATGACGACCCGGCCGCTGGTCACTACGTGAACGAGAGAAACTTTGAAGGAGTTCAGTGATGACAAATGTTTTGGATTCCCATTCCTTGTTTGAGATCGACAATGAGCTGTATGACTTGCTCGAGCAGATCGAGGAGCAGGTCGAGACTGAGGGACAACCCTCTGAAGAGCTGCTGTCTCGCTTTCGGGAGTTTTGCGCCGCCCACGGAGAGAAGGTCGATCGGATCGGTCGCTTTGTAAAGACGATGGAAGCCCGCGAGCAGTTCTGCCGGGCTGAGGCTGCGCGGCTTGGTGAGCGGGCGCGCTCCACGGCGAGTAAGGTGGACCGGACGAAATCGATGGTCCTCTTCTACCTGATGAGCCGGGAACTCAGAAAAATCGAGGGCCGGGAGTTCACCATACGAATCCAGAAGAACAGCCAGGACTCCGTCCGTATCCTCGACGAGTCAAGCTTGCCGACAGCTTACCGCAAGGTCGAGGCACGAGTCCGCGGTATTATCTGGCAGACGGTTCTCTCCTGCCTGCCCGAAGAGTTGGAACTCGCGATGGCAGCTTGCGTTGTGGAGATGAAGCCTGATACCGAAGCCATCAAAGCAGCTTCCATGCGCCACGAGGAGGTCGCCGGGGCTGAAGTGCGCCGCGGCTCTCACCTAAGAGTGGCTTGACCCTCAGGTACAAAGAGCACCGCTGTGCGAAGCAGCTGGGCTAGCTTAGCTGCTTCGTTTCACTTCGCAAGTAAAGTTGCTGCACTCCCGAATTGGGATACGGTTGAATGATCGAGGCAGCTCGGGCAGACTTTTATGGGTATTACCGGGCCCGGTGACGTAGCCTCGATCGGCCCCTTGCTCTTGCGATTGATGTCGCGACTTCTCAATTGAGCGACTCTCTCGTTAACCTTTCTTCTTGGTAATTGGTACATCGCGCCACGCGCACCCTCAAATTGACAATTCAGAGCAGCCAAAGCCTGGCCGTTCGCCAATGCCTCAATGACTTTTGACTTCGTAAGACTCTTCAGGCATTGCCTGCCATCGCTGAAAAGCCCGCTGATGAGACCAGCCGTTGTCCAATCACCGGCGCCAGCCGTATCCTTGACTTCCACATCGTAGGAGGCGAGTGAGACCCAAGTCGCCTTTCTTTTTTGACCTCGGAGTAAGAAGCGCAACCCCTCCGAGCCAAGAGTCTGTATCTCCAAGACCGCTTGATTGGCGCTCAAAAGATCGCTAAAGCTTTTCGCTCTCTGATCGGAATACTTGAGCACATCACAAAGCTGAAGCATTTCCACGAAGTGTGCTGGGTCTTGCACTCCAGACGGCTCGAATACGACGACTGCGCCTTTGGCTTTGCAATGTTCCGCTAGGGCGAGAGTCGAACGAGAGACGCGATCTGTAAAGAATGCAGAGACATCGGTGATCTCGGCCCTGAGATGCTCAATGGTTTCAGCGAGTACCGGACGATAACTGGGAAAGTAAGCTCCACAATCAGGGCAAGTCCACAGGAATCGGTGCTTGGGCGTTCCGTCCTTACCAAGAAAGATCTTCTCCATCACTATTGGGGTAGCGCAAAGCGGACCCTCAGATAGATGAATCGTGTCCACTCCCCAGCGCTCAAGATCCGCCTTGACGAAATTACCCGCTTCGTCTTCACAGAGCCGACTGACCGGACTCGTTTTCCATCCCAAGTATGAAAGTGCGGCCGTGACGTTGCCGGTGGTGCCTCCTGAGTAAAAACGGGGCGTAAGAGGATCCTCGATCCCAATGACGATATCCAGAGCGATAAATCCCGAACTGATTAGGCTCGGGCGACCAGCTTCACTAGTCTTCATAACATCCTCCGGCGAGCCACAATCCATGGATGACGCCATCTGTTGCGAGGCGAGTCAATTCCGCCATATCAACGACAACTCGATGTCCATGCGCTTCGATATGTGCAATGGCCACTCTGGAACCAGCTCTCTTCAATTCGTATGCCGCCATGAGGGCTCCGATAGATAGCAGTTTACTAGAC
>CAXTSA010000177.1:0-6232 GCA_964246755.1 uncultured Acidobacteriaceae bacterium | reverse complement strand
CCAGGTAGTCGGTGAAGATCGCGGTGGTACCGCTGCCCTCGGCGCGATGCACGATGACGACCGGCACATTCGGCAGCTTGACGCCGGGGTTGTCGCGGCCGACCAGCGGATCGTTCCAGCTTTTGATAGTGCCGAGAAACATGCCGGCCAGCACGCCCGGCGAAAGCTGGATATTTTGAGGTGCGCCCGGCAGGTTGTAGGTGATGCAGACCGGTCCGGCGGACTCGGGAATCTGGATGACCGGACCCATAGCCGGCAGTTGCGCATCGGTCAGCGCGGCGTCGGATGCGCCGAAGTCGACCGTCTTGTTCTTGACCTGCTCGATGCCGCCGCCCGAGCCGATGGACTGGTAGTTGATCTGCGTGCCGTTGTGCGACTGGCTATAGCCCTGGATCCAGCGCGTCATAACCGGGTACACGAACGTGCTGCCCGCGCCCGACAGCATGATATTGCCCCCGCTCGAGCCGGAATTAGAGTTGCAGGCGGCGAGGCTGCCGCACACGAGCGCTGCGCTCGCGAAGGCGAGCACACGTTGGGAAAATTTGGACGTCAAGGGCGAGTCCTCCATAAGTGTTCTCGCCGATAATACGGCAGAGGGGTTGGGCGGCGGTGCTTCGGCCCAAGATTTCATCATTCATTCACCTTCCGGTTGCGTGACGCGCGGTTCAGGGCGGGGCACGTGCTTGGGAAGCCGTCGCAGCAGGATGGGAAATCCAAGAATGATGATGAAGTACGCCACCGTGGTTGCGACGGCGAGCACGGGCAGCCCCGCGCCGCAGGCCATGCCGACGGCCGCTGTCATCCAAACGCCCGCCGCGGTGGTGAGCCCCCGTACCGCGTCGCCGCGGACGAAGATGATGCCGCCGCCGAGAAAGCCGATGCCCGTGACGATCTGCGCCGCGACACGCGAGGGGTCGAGCACGCTGGTGCCCCCGTGCAGCACATCGGTGAATCCGTACTTCGAAACCAGCAGAAACAAGGCCGACGCGAGACCGATGACCGTGTAGGTGCGCAGGCCGGCGCTCTTCTGCCGGAGTTCGCGTTCCAGGCCGATGAGCGCCGAGAGCACAAACGCGCTCGCCAGTTCGCCCAGTTGCAGCCATCCCTGCCCGCTCGGTTCGCCCGGAAATGCCATCAGTTGCTTGTGATGCCGCCGAGCGGATACGGGAGAGCATGGCAACGGCGCCCCCGATCGCGCCGTCCTACTGCCTAGAAAAGGGGAACACAGCACATGGCACAGGAACTGGCAGGGAAGAAGGTTGCGATTCTCGCGACCGAGGGGTTTGAGCAGGTGGAGCTGACCGAGCCGAAGAAGGCTCTGGAAGCCGCGGGAGCCGCGACGCATATTGTGTCGCTGAAGGCGGGCGAGATCAAGGGGTGGAAGTTCACGGAGTGGGGCGATTCGGTCCAGGTGGACAAGACGGTCGACGAGGCCAGGGCGGAGGATTACGACACGCTGCTGCTGCCGGGCGGCGTGCAGAACCCGGACAAGCTGCGGGTGAACCCCAAGGCGGTGGCGTTCGCCAAGAGCTTTTTCGACGCCGGAAAGCCGGTGGGGGCGATCTGTCACGCGTCCTGGACGTTGATTGAGGCCGGTGTCGTGAAGGGCCGGACGATGACTTCGTGGCCTTCGCTGAAGACGGACTTGAAAAACGCCGGGGCCAACTGGGTGGATGAGGAATCGGTGGTGGACGGCAAGCTGATTACCAGCCGCAAGCCGGATGATATTCCGGCGTTTAACGGGAAGCTGATCGCGGCGCTAAAGGGCTAAGTGAAGAGAAGCCCTCCCCGACCAGCGGGAGGGCCACCTATCTCACAAAAGACACGCCACGGAGTAGCCGTTAGCCCCGGGGGCACCCGCCAGAATCGCGCAGGCGGTTTTGTCTACAGGGCGTAGCTACGGACCCACTCCACCAGGCTGCGGACCGCCACCCCGCTCGGCCCCTTGCTCATCCAGGGCTTCGCGTCGTCGAGCCAGGCAGTCCCGGCGATGTCGAGATGGATCCAGGGCGTTTCGCCCGCGAACTCCTTGAGGAACATGGCTGCGGTAATGGCGCCGCCGTAGCGGCCGCCGGTGTTCATCAGGTCGGCGATGTGCGAGCGGATCTGCTCGCGGTACTCGTCGCCGAGCGGCAGGCGCCAAACGCGTTCGTCGCTGCGGGTGAGCCCGTCGGAAAACTTCTGCCAGGTCGCGTCATCGTTCGAGAAGGCGCCGACATTGTGCTGGCCGAGCGCGACCGACACCGCGCCGGTGAGTGTGGCGGCATCGATCAGGTGCGTCGCGCCAAGCTGCTTGGCGTAGTGCAAGCCGTCGGCCAGCACCAGGCGGCCCTCGGCGTCGGTGTTGATCACCTCGATAGTTTTGCCGCTCATAGCCGTCAGAACGTCGCCGGGGCGGTAGGCGCGGCCCGAGGGCATGTTCTCGGCCGAGCAGATCACGCTTAGCACCCGCACCTTCGGCTTGAGCTGCGCGATGGCACGCATGGCGCCCAGCATCGCCGCGCCTCCGGCCATGTCGTACTTCATCTTTTCCATGCCGTCGGCCGGTTTGATCGAGATGCCGCCGGTGTCGAAGGTGATGGCCTTGCCGACCAGTCCGAGCGTGACGCCTTCCGGCGCTCCTTCGGGCTCGTAGCGGATCACGATCAATGCGGGCGGCTCATACGAGCCCTGGGTAACGCCTAAAAATGCGCCCATCTTCAGTTCGCGGAGCTTGTCGGTCGAGTAGACCTCGCAGGTGAGCCCCTGCTCGGCGCACATGGCCGCGGCGCGCTTGCCCAGTTCGGTGGGGGTGAGCACGTTGCCGGGCTCGTTGATGAGCGCGCGGGCGTAGTTTTGGGACTCACCGATAAATACGCCCTCCTCGAAGCCCGCACGCGTCGCAACCTGGTCGATGCGCTCGGAGCCGATCACCGTCAGGGACGTGAGGCTCTGGTCCTTGCGGTCCGAGCGATACGTGTCGGGGTCGAAGTCAGCGACGACCGCGCCCTCGACGATGGCCCGGGCAGCTTCGGCATCGGTGGCTTCAACCACGGTCTGCGGCAGTGCGATGACGATCTCGCGCAGCCCTCGCTGCCGGGCGTAGCGCACGGCGGTGCCCGCGGCTTTGCGCAAGGCAGCCGCATCCGGCCCCTTGCCGGTCGCGTTCACTTGAGCCTTGCCTAGCCCAACCAAGAGCAGTCGCTTGGCGGCGAACGACGGAGCCTTATGGATCAGCAGAGTTTCATTGGCGGCCGATTTGAACTCTCCGCCGGTGAGCACATCGCCTACGGAGTCGTGCACGGTTTGAGATTCGGTCAGAGGAAACGGCGCGGGTTTCGCGTCAGCGGCACTGCCGGCAGTCTGGTCAACCGTGAAAATAGCAAGCAGTTCGGCGGAGAACTGGGAGGCGAGGGCGAAGCGAAGTTCAGGGTTCACTCTATAACGATAACGCCATCCTCAGGCCTGTGCGAACAGGATGGTCGGGAACGCGATGGACCATCTCCTGCATCGCTTGTGTCTGGGGCGTTACCGCCCCTTGCTTTGCGCCACCGCCGCGCGGGCTTCCCGGTCCGCTTCGCGCTTCTTTTCCGTCGCGCGCTTGTCCCAGTCCTGCTTGCCCTCGGCCACCGCGAGCTCGCACTTAACGCGGCCATGCCGGAAGTAGAGCCGGGTCGGGATCAGCGTGAAGCCCTTGGCCTGGGTCTGGTCGACGAGCTTGCGGATCTCCCCGGAGTGGAGCAGCAGCTTGCGCGTCCGCACCGCGTCGTGCACGTCGAAGCTCTCGTGCGAGTAGGCGCCGATGTGCGCGTTCAAGAGCCACGCCTCACCGTTCTTGACCAGCCCGTAGCTGTCCTTCAGGTTGGCCTTGCCCTCGCGGATGCTCTTGACCTCGGAGCCGCGCAACGCCACACCGGCCTCGAACCGGTCCATGAGGAAGTAGTTGTGACTGGCGGCGCGGTTTTGCGCCGCGTCCCGCTCGCCGGCGGCCACGGGGTCGCGCGGCGCGGGGTTTGAGGGGGCGCTCGCTTTGCCCGGGACCTGGGTTTGGTAGGTAGACTGTCTCGCCATGACTAAAGGTTAGATGACGATGATTTTCCGGCGTCGCACCCTTCTTTTTTGCCGGAGGCACGGTGCTATACTTTGCCAGCATTCGTCTGTATGGACAGAGAGAGTGTTGTGCGTCCGGCCTGGTTTTGCCGGGCTGAGCGGTCCCTCTAGTCTTGTAGCGGCGTTTTGAACGACGTAATGACCTCGGCCTATTTCGCAATTGGAGTTGCATGAACCGCCTGACCTACTGGGGTCTTCCGTTTACCCTCGCTACCTTTTCGCTGGCCGCCTCGACCGTGGATGCTTATGGGCAGTCCGCCGGCAAGCTGTATAACCAGGGCCGCGCCGCGGAGACCCGTGACGACGTGGAGGGGGCATATAACGACTACGCCAAGGCCTACCAGAAGAACCCCGGCGAGGAAAAATACAAGATCTCCTATGAGCGGCTGAGGCTGGATGCCGCCGCGGCGCACGTCAAGCGTGGCGAGCGCCTGAGAGACCAGGGCGACAACACCGGGGCTCTGACCGAGTTCCTGCGCGCGCTCGAGATCGACCCCAGCAACGAGCTCGCCACCCAGGATATCCGCGTCACCCACGAGAAGATCGACGGGGAAGCCAACGCGCCCGCGCCTGAAACCGCCATGGCGTCGAGCGAGCGCAAGGCCCTGCTCGACCTCGGCGGCCCTCCGCAGCTCAAGCCCATTTCGAACGAGCCGCTCACCGTGCACGCGACGGACGACACCAAGGTTCTATACCAGACGATCGGCAAGCTGGCCGGCGTCAACGTGCTGTTCGACCCCGACTACCACTCGACCCGGCTGCAGCTCGACCTGGCCAACGAGGACATCTACAACGCCCTCCGCATCCTCGGCACTGTTTCCGGCACGTTCTGGCGGCCGATCACCCCGAGCACCATCTTTGTGGCGCAGAACACCCGCGGCAAGCGCACCGAGCTCGCCGAGCAGGCGCTGCAGACGTTCTACCTCACGAATGTCGCCCAGCAGAACGACCTCAACGACATCCAGACCGCGCTGCGCAACGTGTTTACGACCGCCAAGCTGTACGGCGTGCCCAGCCAGAACGCCATCATCATGCGCGGGACGCCGGACGAACTGCTGTTGGCCGGCAAGCTGATCAACGACCTTGACAAGGCCCGGCCGGAGGTGGTGGTCGATGTCGCCGTACTCGAGGTGAGTCGGGCCAAAATGCGGCAGTACGGCATCCAGCTGCCGCAGAGCGCAACCATCAACTTCCAGCAGAGCAACGCCCTGACCGGAACGAACACCACAAACACCGCGACTCCAGCGGCAGGCGCGGGCTCCGGCACACCACCCTCGACTTCCAGTTCGCTGCAGCTCAATCAATTGGCGCACATCAACTCCACAAACTTCGCCGTCGGCATCGGTCAGGCACAGGTCAACCTGATGTTGAGCGACGCTACCACGCGAACCGTTCAGAACCCACGTTTGCGCGCAACCGATGGGCAGGAATCGCAGGTCAAGATCGGTGAGCGGCTGCCGGTCGCGACTGGTTCCTATCAGGCCGGTGTCGCCACCGCGATCACCTCCTCGCTCGTTAACACGCAGTTCCAGTATCTGGACATCGGCGTCAATATCGACATGAAGCCGACGGTGCACTACGACCGCGACGTCTCGATGAAGCTGAAAATCGAGATCTCCTCCGAGGGTCCCAGCTCAAACCTGGGTGGCATCAACGAGCCGATCATTCTCCAGCAGGTCAGTGAGCAGACGATCCGCGTGCGCGAGGGCGAAGCCACGATCTTGAGCGGCATTTTGCAAAAATCCAAAAGCAAGTCCCTCTCCGGCTATCCGGGGCTGGGCGAGCTGCCGCTGCTCAAATACATCTTTGCCAATACCACCACAAACGACACAGATGACGAGATTGTCTTCCTGATCGTCCCGCATATCGTGCGCGCGGCGGAGATTTCGCCGCTCAACCTGCGGCAGGTCGACTCCGGCACGGTCAATGATATCCAGCTTCGGCATACGGGTGCGGACCTGAGCGAAGACGCCGACCCGGCGGTTGCGGTTGCGAAGCAGACCAGCATCCCTGACCTCTCGGCGCCGCGGCCGCAGATCCCGGCCGGGACCAATCCCGCGCAGATGAATGGGACCATTCCAGGCCAGGTGGTCACCCCGCAGGCGGTGCAAGGGGCGCCGGCCGCTCCGGCTGCGACCGGAGC
>CAXTSA010000176.1:0-6246 GCA_964246755.1 uncultured Acidobacteriaceae bacterium | reverse complement strand
GGCGAGTTAGGGGCGAGAACGATTTTCCTCGCGGGGGGGGGACTAGCCGCGGAACCCGACCAGCCGGAAAGCCCTTGAATCTTCCGGGCGGCTTGCCGGCTAGAGCTCGACGGCGGCTGGGATCCAGACCTGCATGGACGCCGGCTCGCGATTGGCCCAGGCGTAGTAGGGAATGAGGCGCAGGGAGGCTGGCGCGGTCGAGTTTGGCTCGTTGGCTGCGCGGCTGTACAGGGCGCCGGCTTGTGGAGGGTGGGAGAGAGCGCCCGGGTGCTCGAGGACGACGATGCCGTCGAGAAGCGTGGCATCGTAGTGGGCGGTGGTTTCGCCGGAGCGGTGGGCTGAGTAAAGAGCGAGGTCGGGGGTGGTGTTCGAAGAGCCTGCGGAGTGGCCGGCTGTTTGGTCGAGGTGCTCCATGCAGTACACCAGCGGGCCGCGCTGTAGGGCGATGCGGCCGGTGTCCTCGGATACGAACGGGTTGGCCTCGATGACCTGCGGATGCATGTCGAAGGCGATGTGAATGGTCTGCTTGCCTGACCAGTGCCGCCGGATGGGGAGGTACTCACCCGGCACGACGTTGCCGACCGCCTGGCCGTCGACTGTGACGGTGCTGGTCCGGGACCAGGCGGGGATGCGCACGAACACGGTGAACTCCTCGGGCTTTGCGGGCTCGACAGAAAGGCTTACGTTGCCGTCCCAGGGATAATTTGTCGCTTGCGTGAGCTGGATGCCGGTGCCGCTCGCGAGATGCCAGTCGAGGTCGGCGTTGTCGTAGAAGTGGACGTAGACGCCGTCGTTCGAAGTGCTGTAGAAGTAGCCGGGGAGCGAGGCGAGGGTGCGTTCAAGGTTCGGTGGGCAGCAGTCTGTGTCGTACCAGGGATGGCGTATTGTGTCGCCGGTGGCGGGGTCGAAGGCGAGCGGGTTGCGGTAGCAGTACTGGGAGCCGCTGAGTGACATGCCGGAGTTGATGCCGTTGTAAAGCGCGCGTTCCATGACGTCGGTGAACCGCGCCTCACCGGTAGCGGCGAGCATGCGCCAGTTCCACATCATGTTGCCGATCGCGGCGCAGCTCTCGCCGTAAGCGCGAGCGTTTGGGAGCTCGTAGGGATCACCGAAGGCCTCGCCCTCGCTGCGCGCGCCAACGCCACCGGTTATATAGAGCTGGTGCGCCGATAAGTCGTCCCATAACACGTTGAGCGTCTTCCAGTACGTGGGGTCGCCGGTTTCGAGATAGTAATCCGTCGCGCCGCAACAGGCATACATAGCGCGCACGGCGTGGCCTTCGAGCTTGGTGCGCGTGGTAAATGGGATTCCGCAGAACATATAGATGATCTGCGATGGTTTCAGCGGAATGCGGTCATCCCCGTGGAGGATATAGCCGGCGAGGTCAAGATACTGCCGGCGGCCGGTGGTGCGGTAGAGCTCGACGAGCGACATTTCTATCTCAGGGTGCCCCGCGACGATTGGCTTTTTATCGGGCCCGGGGCCGTAGCCGGGGAGGAGATAGTCGTCGACGAAGTGCAGGCCGGCTTCGAGCAGAGTGGGGTCGCCGGTCGCGCGGTAGTACGCGATGCTCGCCTGGAGAAGGTGGCCGATGCAGTAGAGCTCGTGGCCGGTCCGCTGGGTGTCGGGGAGCATGCGCTGGGATTTGCGGTCGTCGACGTAGTAGGTATTGAGATAGCCGCTGGGCTCCTGCGCGGCGACGATGGTTTGTATCATGCCGTGGAGGTCCTGGCGAAGGGTGGGGTCGTTTTGCGATTGCAGGATAAAGGCGCAAGCCTCGAGCCACTTATAGATATCGGAGTCGGAGTAAACGGGGCCGCGCTGGGGTGCGGAGGATTTCGCTTCGAGGCGCAGGAAGTTATCCTCTCGTCCGTGGCTGAGCAGTTCCTCACGCATGCTCGGGATGCTGGATTGGACATTGATGGCGCGCCGGCGAGACCAGAAGCCGGAGCGAATGGTGACGGCGTGCACCGGGACGTTTTTGAGCTTGGCGTATGGCGATTTGTTTAGGTTGAGAATGGCCTGATCCTTCCACCCAACGCCGGGAGGAAGCGCGGCGTTCTCGTGCGCGGGGAAAGCAGCTGCTCCCGAAGACGCGCCTGAAGACATTCCCGGAGACATTCCCGGAGACAAGGGGAGAGCGGAGAGCTTGCGCGTGGCGACGAGGCCAGTGAGTGCGGCGGATGCGAGAAAGCTTCGGCGCGTATGGGTACGAGTCATCGTGGGCTTCTTTCAACGGCAGCGGGCGGGACGGCCTTCCGGGGGGCGAGATCTCTACGCTTCCAGTGGACTACACTTATACTGAAACGTTTTAGCAATTTGCAATCCTGTGTCGGGTGTACCAGTCGTTTTATCCGGGGAGGCGTTGATGCGGAGCAGATATCTTGACGGAAGATGGAGCAGGAGGCGCTTTCTACAAACGACGGCTTGGATGAGTGGTGGAGCTTTGTACGCGGAGATGGGGCCGTCCGCGGTGTTTGGTGAGACGCCGGCGAGAACGCCGCTCAAGGAGTTTGGGTATGGGGACGTCGTTCTTTTACCTGGAGCCCAAGATGCGCAGCTGGAACAGACGCACGCGGTGTTAGTGGGCCTGAGCGACGACGAACTGCTCAAGCCGTTCCGAGTGCGCGCCGGGGTGGCGGCGCCGGGGCCGGACATGGGCGGATGGTACGACGCGTATGCGTTTGCACCGGGACATAGCTTTGGGCAGTGGATCTCGGCCCTGTCGCGCTACTACGCGATCACCGGTGATGAGCAGACGCGAGACAAGGTGGGGAGCCTGCTTCGCGGCTACCGCGCGGTGCCGCCCGCAGGGTTTTTTGAAGACAATCGCTTCACCGCGTATACGCTGGAAAAGTTGAACTGCGGCATGATCGACGCACACCAGTTCGCGCATGACGAAGAGGCGTTCGCGATCATGCGAGAAACCACCGCGGCGGCGCTGCCGCACCTTCCGGAAAGGGCGCTCTCGCGCGTGGAACAGCAGGCGCGGCCGCACAAGGACATAACCTACACCTATGACGAGTCTTATACGCTACCTGAGAATTACTTTCTGGCGTGGCAGCGCGGCGGCGAGCGGCAGTATCGCGAACTCGGCATACGGTACCTGATGAACGACGGCTATTTCACGCCGCTCTCCCAGGGGGAGAACGTGCTGCCAGGTCTGCATGCCTATAGCCACCTGAATTGTCTGAACTCCGCCATGCAGGCGTATGTCGTGCTTGACGATGAGAAGTATCTTCGCGCCGCGACAAACGGCTTCCGGTTTGTACAGGAGCAGAGTTTCGCGACCGGCGGATGGGGTCCGGACGAGCGGTTCGTTACCCCGGGCCAGGGCGCGCTTGCGAGAAGCCTGAAGACAACGCACAGCAGCTTCGAGACGCCTTGCGGATCATACGGCCACCTGAAGCTGACGCGAAGTCTGCTGCGAGTCACCCGCGGCGGGCGATACGGCGACAGCATGGAAGCCGTGATGTATAACACAGTACTTGGGTCGAAACCGCTGGGCGACGATGGTGCGGCATTCTATTACTCAGACTATAACTTTGCCGGGCAGAAGGGTTTCGCGCGGGATAAGTGGCCCTGCTGTTCCGGAACTTTGCCGCAGGTCGCGGCGGACTATCGCATCAGCACGTACCTGCATGATGACCGCGATGTGTTTGTGAACCTGTATGTACCATCGACGCTGCGATGGAAGACTGGCGGACGTGTTATTACTGTGAGCCAGGCCGGCACGTACCCGCTGGGTGGTTCGGTAAAGCTCACGGTAAGCAGCGACGGGCGTAGGCGCTTTGCGCTGAACCTGCGGATACCGGCGTGGGCGGGGGATGATGCGCAGATTACGATCAACGGCGAGGAACACCGGGGTGCAATCCGTGGGGGCACGTTTGCCTCCCTCGAACGCGCGTGGGGCAGGGACGATCGAGTGGAATTAACCCTGCCGATGCGCTTTCGTCTACAGGCTGTCGAGGCGGAGACTCCGGGTACGGTGGCGCTGATGCGTGGACCACTGGTGCTGTTCCGCATGGGGCAGGGGAGCGAACCTGTGGCCGAGCGCGAGTTACTCGCGGCAGAACGGGTTGCGGTGAGCGAGTGGCTGGTGCGCTCGAACGCTGGAGATAGGCGATTCCGGCCCTTTGCTGCCATCGGAGACGACGGGTACAGTATGTATGTCCATCTGAGTTAGCGAGTTGCTGGCGGGGGTGATATCTGAAGCCTGTACCGGTCGACTTTGACCTGGTCTGTGTGAGCCTCGGCCCGTAACTTAGCGAGGTTGGCGAGGAGCGCCGGTATCTCGTGCCGCTTGTCTCCGGAGCGGCGGAGGATAAGTGTCAGGCGGAAGATGGCTTCCTGGTCGGAGGGGTCTTGCTGGAGCGCGGCCCGGCACTGCTGCTCGGCGCGCGTGAGATTGCCGGCCTGTAGATAGAGCGACCCGAGCAGGTTTCTGGCGGCGGTGAGCGTTGGGTCAAGCGCGACCGCGCGCTCGGCGTAATCTATCGCGTTTTTGGCTTCAGCGCTGCCTGGCGTTGCTCCTTGCTCCTTGAGAATTTCCGCGGCGAGATAGTTCAGGTACGCGTTTTTCGGGTCGGAGTTGAGGCTGGCGCGGACCTTGACGAGCGCTCCCGGCAGGTCGTGGCGCTGGATGTCGCTGAGCCCCTGCGCTTCCAGGCCGAAAGACTGCGAAGGGTCGAGTCGGTTGGCGGTTTCAAAATCCCGCTCGGCGCGTTCCACCTGCGAGATTTGCATGGAGAGCACTCCGTGCGCGACCCATAGAGGCGCGGAGCGGGGCAGCTGTGTGAGGCCCGCGTCGAGCATTGCGAGACCGGCCGCCGAGGAGGAGTGGTCGAAGCTAATCGCAGCGAAATCAAGGTAATTCTGCGCGTTTTTCGGGTCGGCCTCGATGGCTTCGCGCAGAAGCGCCACGGAGTGGGGTGTATCGCCGGACGCCTCCGCGGCCGAGGCAGCAAGCGAGAGCGCCTGGGCGTCGTGCGCCTCGACGAGCGGTGCAAGGGTTTCAGCGGCGGTTGCCGGCTGGCCGTTGCGCAACTGGAGAACGGAGAGGTTGTAGCGGGCCTGCCGGTCGTCGGGCCAGCCTTGGACCAGCTTGCGGAACAGCGGCTCGGCTTCGGCGCCGCGGTTGAGCCGGCCGAGCGCATCGGCGAAGGCTTCGAGCGTGGCGTGCTGCGTGTAGATTGCGTCGCCACCTTTGCGGAACTGCGCGGCAGCCGCATCCCAGTCGCCGGCGCGGCAGTCAAGCATGGCCGCCATGCTGTTCGCGGTCGCGTCGTCGGGCACCTGGCGTAGAACGCGTTCGATGTACAGCCGGGCCTTGTCGGGCGAAGTGCTGTAGGCGGTTTCCGCGGCACCTTCGAGCGCGGGCAGGTAGTCGGGCGAGAAACGCAGCGCGGCTTGAAAGGAGGCGAGCGCAGTTGTGGAATCGTCGAGCTCGCGGGCGGCGAGCGCCTTCATTGTCCACAGTCGCGGATCGCGCGGCTGGGACTGGAGGGCGGCTTCGGCGTCTCGCAGTGCAGCCTGTGGCTGGTGCCGGCGTAGCTCAGAGGCGATGGTGTCGAGCGCAGGGGGGACTTGCGCGACGGCTGCCAGGGACAGCAGTGTGGGGGCGAGGGCGAGCAATGAGGGAGGTAGCCGGCGCATGTTGACTTAAGCGTAAACGGGAAGCGGATGGTCCGTGCGACAAGGAGTTTACCCCTGCTGAGAGACAGAGGGTGTGTCGCTCCTTGTCGTTAGAAGTTGATCCTGGCTCCGATGTCGGCATTGCGCGGAGCGTACTGCGCGGTGGAGTGGCCGAAGGTGCCGTCGTTCGCGTTTCCGTCGACGCCCTGAAGGTTAACCCGGTTGAAGACGTTGAAGAGGTCGACGCGCAGCTCCAGGTTGAAATGCTCATTAATCGGGGTCACCTTTTTAACGTCCAGGTCCCAATCGGCATAGCCGGGGTTCCTAAATCCGTTCGGTATCTCGTTGCCCTCGGTGCCGGGCGCGGGCAGCGAGAACTGGCCGCAGGGCGAACCTGGGGAGCCGAACGGGCCGCCGGCGCACGTGGGGAAGACGCCACCCAGGTACTGGCTCCGGCTGTATTTCTGGTTTGCATTGCGGACATCGGGAAAGTCGTTGTTATAGCCGTCGCCGTTAAAGTCGCCGCTCGACGGTTGCAGGCCATTGATGTTCCCGGCAGCGTCGAAGGTGGGCTGGAAGGCGGCCGTGGTGTTGACGGTAAACCGGCCGCCC
>CAXTSA010000175.1:0-6286 GCA_964246755.1 uncultured Acidobacteriaceae bacterium | reverse complement strand
GTATGGCGGAGGCCGGAGAGTTAGCATAGAGGCCGTGACCGCGCCCGAACAGCCCGCGTTTGCTCCCGAGGCGGGGGCGTCTGTGCCGCGCTATATGGGGCTGGATGTCGGGCATCGGCGCATCGGGGTTGCGGTCTCGGACGGGCTGGGGCTGACCGCGCAGCCGGTGCTTACGCTTCGTCGCGGCAACCCGAGCGACGACCTGCGCTCGCTGCGGCGGCTGCTTCGCAGGCACGGCTGCACGGCGGTGGTGGTGGGCCTGCCACTGCACATGTCGGGCGAGCGGGGCCGGCAGGCGGAGAAGGTGCAGCAGTTCGCGCAACGGCTGAGTGAGATGGCTTCGGTGCCGGCGCATTTTTGGGATGAGCGGCTGACGACCGCCGAGGCCCACGCGATGCTGTATGCGGCTGGCCGGCCACGCTCGGAGCATAGGGCTGTGGTGGACCAGGTGGCCGCGGTACTGATATTGCAAGGTTTTCTGGATGCGCATCGAGAGACGCGGGAAGCGCCTTCTATCGCGAGCCGGTTATAATCAGGCGTTGCATTGCGCTGCTCGCGCCACTTCACCTTTCCCCTGGAAGCCAAGTCACTTACGCTATGTCTGAACCGATCAACAACTCCATCCCCGACCACATTAAAAAGAAGCTGCTGGACGACATCCACAAGCTGGAGCACGAACTGGCGCACGAGCTGCCGCAGGAGATCAAGAAGGCCGCATCGCTGGGCGACCTGAGCGAAAACGCCGAGTACCACATGGCAAAGCAGCGGCAGGAATTTGTGAATGCGCGCCTGGGGCAGATGAAGAAGCGCATGGGCGAGCTGGCGCTGGTGAACTTCGCGAATATTCCGCATGACAAGGTCGCGTTCGGGTCCAAGGTGACCGTGTTCGATACGACCAAGGACGAGGAGCTTGTCTACAAGCTGGTGACGAGCGAGGAATCGGATGTGGGCAAGGGCCTGATCTCGACGACCTCTCCGATCGGCCGCGCGCTGGTGGGCAAGCAGGTGGGCGACACGGCTACGGTGGTGACGCCGAACGGCAAGCGCGACATGGAAGTGCTGAAGTTCACGACGATCCACGACGGGGTCGAGTAAGCCCGCTCCCTGGTCTACACGTCCTTGTTACCGCGGCCCCTCAAGCAAATGCCTCGAATCTTAAGCGAAACGCGACACTCCCCTGAAGACGCCACGGCGTCTTCGCCGCATGCCGTGCCTTACGCGAAGACCTGGACGGGCGCGTTCGGACGCGGGTGCGGAGTGATTCTGCAGACCATTGTGAACGGCCTAGCGCTTACACGGATCTCGCCTAATGTGCTGACGTTTGTGGGCCTGCTGATCAACATCAGCGCCGCGCTGCTGTTTGGCTATGCCAACGAGCACAACTTTGTGCGGATGTTTCTGTATGCGGGCCTGGTGATTATCGGCGCCGGCATTTTCGACATGGTGGACGGACGGGTGGCGCGGCAGACCAACCAGGTGACGCTATTTGGGGCGTTTTTCGACTCGGTAATCGACCGCTACTCGGACGTGGCTTTGTTCTTCGGGCTGCTGGTGTATTACGCACGCGGGAATCGGTTCTTTTACGTCGGACTGGTGGCGTTTGTAATGGTGACGTCGCTGCTGGTGAGCTACACGCGGGCGCGGGCCGAGGCGCTGATCGGCAAGTGCAAGGTCGGGTTCATGGAGCGGCCGGAGCGGATCGTGCTGGTGCTGATTGGGGCTCTGTTCGCGCGCTGGGGGGTGATGGCGCCGGTGCTGTGGGTGCTGGCGGTGCTCTCGACGATCACGGTGATCCACCGCATTGCCTATACCTACGAGAAGACGAAGGGGATGAGCGCGGTGCTTCCCCCGGTCGACCGCTGACGATGGCTCACCCGAGACAGCCGTTTCTGCTAGTGCATGGGGGTGCCTGGGCCATCCCCGAGGCGATGCGCGAGGCGCACGAGGCTGGTGTGCGCGCCGCGCTGAACCGAGGGTATGCGCTGCTTGAAGGAGGGGCAACGGCGGTCGAGGCGGTGACGGCTGCGGTGCGCTTGCTGGAAGACGACGAAACGTTTGACGCGGGGCGGGGCGCGTTTTTGACTCGCGACGGACGGGTGCAGCTGGACGCTCTATTGATGGATGGGGCGACGCTGCGCGCGGGCGGCGTGGCATGTGTGGAGCGGTTAAGGAACCCGATCGAGGCTGCCCGGCTGGTGCTGGAGCGCAGCCCGCATGTGTACTTTGTGGGTGCGGGAGCCGAGGAGTTCGCGGCCGCGCACGGGATGCCGCTGATTGAGAATTGTGAGCTGGTTGTGCCGCGCGAGGAGCGCAACCTGCGCGAGGCGCAGGCGAAGGAGCAGGCCGGGTTGCCGGATACCACCTTTGCCGGGAGACCTGGGCGGGGGGCCATCGACTTTCACGACACCGTGGGCGCGGTTGCGCTCGATCTCCACGGGAATCTGGCATCGGGCACTTCGACCGGTGGAACTCTGAACAAAGCGCCGGGCCGGGTGGGCGATTCGTCGCTGATCGGCTGCGGCTGTTATGCCGACAACGAGAGCGCGGCGGTGTCGCTTACCGGCTGGGGTGAGCCCATTATGAAGCTGGTGCTCGGCAAGTGGGCGGTGGATCGTGTGCAGGGGGGAGCCACGCCGCAAGAGGCCGCCGTGGATGCGATCCAGTACCTGTACAACCGGCTGGGCGGTTATGGAGGAATGATCCTGATGGATCGACGCGGGCGGGTGGGCCTGGCGCACAACACGCCGGGCATGGCCTGGGGGTTGGCCGCTCCGGATGGGGTGCGCTCCGGACTTTCGGCCCCGGCCGGATACTGACGGGGATGCGTCCGCTGGTTCTGGCCTCAGCCTCGCCACGGCGCCGCGAGCTGCTACTGCAGGCCGGCTTCGCATTTACGATTCTCGCCTCAGATGCGGATGAAACGGCTTTCGCGGGCGAGGACGCGATTTCGCTCGCGCTTCGGCTGGCTCGTGTGAAGGCTGAAACTATTGGGGCGCAGGCACCGGATTCGGTGGTGCTGGCCGCCGACACTGTCGTGGTCGCGCCGTCAGGCGAGTTGCTGGGCAAGCCTGCCGACGGAGCAGATGCCGCCCGGATGCTGGGACTGCTCTCCGGGGCGACACACCAGGTGGTGACGGGCGTGTGCGTGTGGAGCGCCCAGCGTACCGGCGCGGCTGCGGCGCTCACGTGGGTAACATTCAACACGCTTGCGGAGGACGAGATCGCCGGCTATGTGGCACAAGGCGAGCCGCTGGGCAAGGCCGGCGCGTATGCGATCCAGGGGCGCGCGGCCCGGTGGATCCCGCGGATCCACGGCGACTACACGAATGTGGTGGGTTTGCCGCTTTCCCTGGTGACAACGATGCTTGCCGCCGAGAGTGTTTTTCCGGCATGAGCGCCGGGTTTGGTAACTTGCTGGGAATGAGAGAGTTGCTGCTTCAGATACCTCCCGCGAAGTGTGCGCCGGTGTGGCATTTCTGCCACGCCCAGGCGAGTGTGCCAGGCGTTACTCTCCTTAGCAGAGAGTTGCAGGCTAGTCGCACTATCCGGGAGCAGGGGCATTGCCCGAGCAAACGCGTTTTCTAACCAAACTTTCCGAGCGGACGGCTGATCGAGCGCATTACGAGCAGACCATCGCGGCGCCTTTAGCCTTCTCCGGCATTGGGCTCCACAGTGGGGCGCCTGTTTCCATGCGACTGCTGCCGGCGACCGCCGGATCCGGCGTGGTGTTTCGTCGCACGGACCTGGAGAACTTCGAAATCCCGGCGACTGGGCGCAATGTGGCGAAGGTATCGTACGCGACCAGCCTGATGCGGCAGGGCGTCCTGATTTCGACGACGGAGCACCTGCTTTCAGCGCTGACGGGGCTATCGATCGATAATGTGATCGTGGAACTCGACAACTTGGAGTTGCCGATCCTGGACGGTTCTGCCCTGCCTTATGTCGAAGCGATTCAGCAAACCGGGCTGAAACCACAGCGCCGGCGCCGCGAGTACCTTCGGGTGCTCAAGCCGATTGAGATTCGTGACGGTAACAAGTTTCTGGGCGTGTACCCGGGCGACGGCTACTCCATTTCCTACGCGATCGAGTTCCCGGCGCCGATCGGGTGCCAGCACCTCTCGATCGACCTAGCGGGGGGTTCCTATGGACGGGCGATCGCCCCGGCGCGGACGTTCGGCTTTCGCGAGGACGAGCAGAAGCTGCGCGATATGGGACTGATCCGCGGGGTATCGGACGGGAGCGCGATTATCGTGGCAGGCGGAGAAGTTGCCAATGGTGCGCTGCGATTCTCGGACGAGTTTGTGCGACACAAAGTGCTGGACCTGATTGGCGACCTGGCACTGGCGGGGCACCAGATCCTGGGGCGCGTGGTGGCTGAGCGTGCCGGGCATGCGATGCATACGGCGCTGGTTTCGCGCCTACTCCGCGACCGTTCCACCTGCGCGCTGGTCACCCTGGCGGCACAGAAGGCTACCGCGCCTTTGCCTTCTGTGTGGGCTTCCGCGTCGGCCTAAAGCGGCTTACGGGGTGATACTCAAGGTTCCAGCCACTGTTTTTCAGTCGTTTCAGTCAAGGGCAAACGCGGCCTGCTGATCCTATCCTCGATTTACTAAACGAACACGAGGCACTGCGGCTTGCTCTGCGCGACTGTTGTGCTGTGGGCGGCGAGTTTGCCGGTTGCGGGATTGCGGGCGACGATTTCGATGGTGTCGGAGTCCTGGTTGGCGGCGAGCAGCCAGTGTTCGGTGGGGTCTAGCGTGATGTGGCGGGGGGTTTTGCCGGTGATTGAGGTGCGCGTCATATTGTGGAGCTGGCCGGTTGCGGGGTCGATGGTGAAGCTGTAGAGCCCGTCGTAGTAGCGATCGGCTGCGTAGAGGAAGCGGCCGGCGTGATCGATCGCTGTTTCGCTGGCTTGGGAGCGGGCGGTGAAGCCTGCGGAGATGAGTGAGACCTGCTGCTTGGTGGTGAGCGTGCCATTGGATTCGTTCCAGTCGAACACTACGAGGGACGAGCCCATCTCGAGGACGCAGTAGGCCCACCGGCCGTTGGGATGAAAGCGCAGGGAACGGGGGCCGGAGCCGGCGGGAGCGTGCCAGGGCTGGTGCGGGGTGAGTTTGGCGGTTGCCGGGTCCAAGGCGTAGATGTGGATAAGGTCGAGTCCCAGATCGTTGAAGAGGGCGAACCGGTTGCCAGGAGAGGCCGTGGCGCGGTGGGCGTGCGGAGCTTCCTGGCGGTCGCGGTTGGGGCCGTGGCCGGTGTACTGGAAATGCGAAACGAGGGGGCCGATGCGGCCGTTTGCCGAGACTGGAAACGAGGACGCGCTGCCGCCGCCGTAGTTGGCGCAAAGCAGCACGCGTCCGGTGCGGTCGAGGCCTACGTTGGTGGTGCCGGTGCCGCCTGCGGGCTGGCTGTCGATGAGGGACAGCTTGCCGTGGGGAAGGACGTGGAAGCTGGAAACGCCTCCGGACTTTGTGCCCGCGAACGAGTCCGTTTCGTTTGAGACGAACAGGAATCGTTTGTCGGAGGCGAGGGTGAGGTAGGTCGGCATGGGTGTTTCGGCGGCGAGGCCCAGCAGCTTTAAGGAGCCGGCCTGGGCGTCCCACGCGTAGGCGTAAATGCCGCTGCTGCCCTGGCCTGTTTGCGTGCCGACCAGAAGTGTGGTCCCGGGCTTGCCTTCGCCCTGAGCCATGAGGCGCCGGACGCCCGCGCCGAACAGGGGCGCCAGGGCTGCCGCACCTTGCAGGAAGCGTCGCCGGTCGAAGCGCTTCATCTACTGCCTCGCACGTTCGCTCGGAGTGCGCTGCTGGGGACGGAGTGCAGGGGGCGTGAGTTCGACTGCATTTGCTGGTTTTACGCCGTGGTGGTCCGGCTGTCCAGAACAGTTTAGGGGAACTGTTTCCTAGAAACCGCCGGCGAGCTCCGCGGCGGCCGAAACCTGGTCGATGCGGTGGGCGCGGACGTGCTCGGCCATCGCGTAGCGCAAGGGGTCGATGCCCTGGCCGGTTACCGCGGAGATGGCGAAGAAGGGCAGCTTGCGGCGTTTGGCCATGGCTTGCAGCTTTTTGAGCTTATCGGGGTTGGCGACGTCGGCTTTGGAGGCGACGACTAGCACCGGCTTGGCTGCGAGGCCGGAGCCGAAGCTGCGCAGCTCCTCGGTGATGACTCTGAAGTCCTCGACCGGGTCTTCGCGGCCGCTTGAGTCGGAGACGTCAACGAGGTGGACTAGGACGCCGGTTCGCTCGACGTGGCGGAGGAACTGGACACCGAGGCCGGCGCCCTCATGTGC
>CAXTSA010000174.1:0-6307 GCA_964246755.1 uncultured Acidobacteriaceae bacterium | reverse complement strand
AGCAGCGCCTCCAGCTCCCGCCTGATGAAAACATTCCAGTGCGCGAGTGCCACCCAGTGCAGTCGCGCGAAATAAGGCGCAGGCAGCACGCCTTCCGTCTCCAGCAGCTCGGCGTATCGCTCCGGACCCACGTAGAACGATGCAACGGGCGCAGGCCTGCCCCCGCGTCTCGACGGTTCCTCGTCGAGGTTCAGCAAGGCAAACATCTTCCCGCCGATCGCCTTGTCCCCCGCCGAGTACACCAGGTTCGCGCCCCATTGCATCGTCTCGGCCACGTGCGGCAGCTTGAGGAGGAACGCGCGCGTCTGCTCCACATCCATGTGTGACAGTATCCTGCGCGCGCCCGCGGAGAGGCAATCGAAAGCTCACCGCACAGCGCATACAATCAGACCTGATATGTTACGTTTCGCAACAGCAGGGGAGTCGCACGGCGAAAGCCTGGTCGCTCTGGTTTCCGGCATGCCCGCCGGGGTGCCCATCGAGCAGGGCTTCATCGACCGCGAGCTCTGGCGTCGCCAGCAGGGCTACGGCCGAGGCGGCCGCATGCGCATCGAGCAAGACACGGCGCACATCCTTTCCGGCGTCCGCCACGGCGCCACCATCGGCGCGCCTATCTCCATGCTCATCGCCAACCGCGACTGGGAGAACTGGCGCGACATCCTGCCGGTGGAAGCAGGCGACCCCGCCAGGCACAAGGCCGTCGCCTCTCCTCGACCCGGCCACGCCGACCTCGCCGGCTCGCTCAAGTACGACTTCCGCGATGCCCGCTACGTGCTTGAGCGCGCGTCGGCCCGCGAAAGCACGGCCCGCGTCGCCGCCGGGGCCATCGCTAAAACTTTGCTCGCGGAGCTCGGCATCCACGTCCTCTCGCACGTTGTGCGCGTGGGTCGTGCCGAGCTCGAGCGCGATGCCGGCTGGGATGAGATCGCGGCGCTGGCCCGCAAGGACGAGGTGGTGCTCGGCTGTGTCGATGAGCAGGCCGAAGCCCGCATGAAGGCCGAGGTCGACCTCGCCCTGCGTACCGGCGACTCCATCGGCGGCGTCTTTGAGGTCGTAATCCACGGAGCCCCGGCGGGCATCGGCACCTATGCCAACTGGGACGAGCGCCTCGACGGATTGCTCGCGCAAGCTGTCATGAGCCTGCAAGCCGTCAAGGCCGTCGAGCTCGGCCGCGGCGTCACGGCTGCCGAGTCGCTCGGCTCCGAGGTGCACGACGCGATCGGCTACGCGGGGCTCGACGCACCCCCGGACGAGCCGCGCCACACCCGTTTCACCCGCGAGCGCAACAACGCCGGCGGGGTCGAGGGCGGCATCTCCAACGGAGAAGACATCGTGGTGCGCGGCTATCTGAAGCCCATCTCTACTCTCCGCCGCCCGCTCGCTTCCGTCACCTACGCGGGCCGCGAGGAAACCAAGGCCGCCTACGAGCGCTCCGACGTCTGCGTTGTCCCCGCTGCCGGCGTCGCCGCGGAGGCCATGGTTGCGCTTGCTTTCGCGCGCCTGGTACTCGAAAAATTCGGCGGAGACTCCCTGCGCGAGGTAAAACGCAACTACACCGGGTACATCGACCAGATCCGCGCCTACTAACAGCTGAGTTTAAGAAGAGAAATGATTCGAGAGATCGTAAAGTACCCCGACCCGGTGCTCCAGCAAAAGGCGGAGCCGGTCACCGCCTTCGACGACGCGCTGCAGACACTCATCGACGACATGTTCGAGTCCATGTACGCGGCCAAAGGCATCGGCCTGGCAGCCCCGCAGGTGGGTGTGTCCAGGCAGATCACCGTCATCGATCTCAGCTTTCAAAAAACACCCGAAGACAAGCTGGTGCTCATCAATCCGGAGATCACCTTTCGCGAAGGCCGCCAGTATGAGGACGAAGGCTGCCTGTCGCTGCCGGAGATTCGCGAAAAGGTCTCCCGCTCCGCCCGCGTCCGTGTTCGCGCGCAGAACGCGCAAGGCGAGTGGTTCGAGCTCGACGGTGAAGAGCTGCTGGCCCGCGCCTTCCAGCACGAGATTGACCACCTGCACGGAATCCTCTTCTTTTCCCGCGTTTCCATGCTCAAGCGAGACCTGATCCTGCGCAAGATCAGGAAACTGCAACGAGCCGGCGAGTGGTAGGCCCCGGGACACTGCCGCCGGGCAGGGCAGGCAGGCAAATGCGCCTCGTCTTCTGCGGCACACCGGCGTTCGCCGTGCCCAGCCTCGCCGCCCTCTCAAACGCCGGCCACGAAATCCCGCTCGTGCTCACCCAGCCCGACCGCCCCAGCGGACGCGGCATGCACCTCGTCGCATCGCCTGTCAAGCAGTGGGCGCTCGCGCACGGGCTCCCGGTCGAGCAGCCTGAAAAAATCCGCGCCAACCATGAGCTCCGCGCGCAGCTCGAACACATTGCCCCCGATGCCGTCGTTGTCGTCGCCTACGGCCGCATCATCCCTCCGTGGATGCTCGCGCTCCCTCCGCTCGGCAACATCAACCTGCACGGTTCACTGCTGCCGAACTATCGCGGAGCCGCCCCTATTCAGTGGGCCGTCGCCCACGGCGAGCAGGTCACCGGCACCACCACCATGCTGCTCGAGGAAGGTCTCGACACCGGCCCCATGCTCGGGCGCGCGGAGCTCCTCATTCCACCCAGTGCCACGGCCGCCGACCTGTTCCCGCAGCTTGCCGCTCTCGGCGCGCCGCTGCTCGTTTCCACCCTCGCCGGCCTTGCCGCCGGCACACTCCAGCCGGAGCCGCAGGACAGCGCCAAAGCCACGCCCGCGCCCCTGCTGCCACGCGCGGCCGGCCGCATCGCTTTCAGCCGTCCCGCAACCGAAATCTACAACCGCTGGCGTGGCTTCCAGCCCTGGCCCGGCGCCTGGACCACCCTCGAAGGCAAAAAGCTGACCATCACCCGTATGGGCTCCCCCACGCACTTCATGGCGCAGGAACCCGGTACGCTCTTCATCGAAAACCACGTCCTGTACGCCGCCTGCGGCCACTCGAGCGCCATTGAGCTGCTCGAAGTCCAGCTGGAGGGCAAGCGCTCCACCCCCGCCGCCGACTTTCTCCGTGGCCACGGCCACCTGCGAGGAGCCCACCTTGGCTGAGCTCACCGGCATCGCCCCCGCGCGCCTCGCGGCCGCCCACGTTCTGCTCGCGGTTGAGCGCGGCACCGCGCACTCCGACGACCAGCTCCGCTCCCCGCGCGTTGAGGCCCTGTCCCGCCAGGACCGCGACCTCACCACCGAGCTCGTGCGCGGCACTCTGCGCTGGCAGCAGGTGCTTGACCGCGAGATCGCCGCGCGCCTTCGCTATCCCGAGTCCGATATGCACTTCGGCGTCATCATCGCGCTGCGTCTTGGCGCGTATCAGCTCCTCTTCCTCGATCGCATCCCGGCCCACGCCGCCATCAACGAGAGCGTGGAGCTGGCTAAGCAATCCGACGGCCAGCAGATGGCGAGCCTCACCAACGCCGTGCTGCGCCGCCTGCTGCGCGAGCGCGACCGGCTCAGCGGCATCCGCGCCGAGGCCGCTGCCGCCTACCCGCGCTGGCTGGTCGACCGCTGGCGCGCCCGCTTCGGCCCGGCAGCGGCCGAGAGCATCTGCGCCTTCGGTCAGCAGCCCCCGCCCACGTCCATCCGCCTGCTCGCAAACGATTCCGCGGAGCAGTTCGATCTCGCCCCCGGCGCATTCCTCTCAAACGTCCGCCGCGTGCTCAAGGGCGACGCCCCGGCCGCACAGGCTCGCATCCAGGACGAAGCCTCCCAGCTTGTCGGAGAACTAGCCGCGCTCGGCGCCGGCCCCGCGATACTCGATACCTGCGCCGCGCCGGGGGGCAAAACCGCTATCCTCGCCGAGCGCAATCCCGAGGCCGACGTGACCGCCATGGACGTCAGCGCCGCGCGCCTGCGCATCATGGGGCGTCGTCTACCCTGGCCGGAATCGGTCCGCTTTACCCCCGGCGATGCTTCCACCCTCGCTTCCGGCGAGGTCTACAGCACCGTTTTGTGTGACATGCCCTGCTCCGGCACAGGCACCCTGGCTCGCAATCCCGAAATCCGCCATCGCCTGAACGAGCCCGCCATCGCCCGCCAGGCCGAGCGCCAGCGCGCCATCCTCACCTCCGCGCTCGGCACCCTGCGCCCCGGCGGCCGCCTCGTTTACTCCACCTGCTCGCTTGAGGCGGAGGAGAACGAGGCGGTCGTCGAAGCTGTCCTTCCGATCTTCCCAGGCGTGACGCTCCAGCCGATCGCCCCTGCGCTCGACGAACTGCTCGCCGCCGGCATACTCACCCATCAAGGCCACGCCACCCTGCGCGAGACCGCGCTCGCCGGCGCCTATCTCCGCACGGTTCCCGGCGTCCACCCCTGCGACGGCTTCTTCGCCGCGCTGCTCACCCGCGCGTAGCAGACGAGGGTGGCGAAGGGCGAAGGATCCCCTTCGGGCGTTACCATGCTGCGGGGGCGATTTTTATGATTCGTGCCGCGGCTGTGTGCATGCTGCTTCTTTGGTTTCTTTCTTCGCCGACTCAGGCGAGCTCGGCTCCGCACGCCGCGGCGGCTTCCGGCAGCACCGTTTCCGGCAATACCGCGCCGGCTCCCGGTGACATCGCGCTCGACGTGGTGGTCACCGACGGCGCCGGCAAGCCTGTTTCCGGGCTGACGCGGGCGGACTTCGCCGTGACGGACAACAAGCAGGGGCAGCCGGTGCTCACCTTCAAGGCCGTCACCGGAGCACCGCGTACCGATGCCCCGCAGCAAACCGTCTTTGTTATCGATGAAGTAAACACCGCGTTCACCGACGTTGGCCGCGCGCGCGGCGAGCTGAGCGGCTTTCTTCGCCGCAATGGCGGCAATCTTCCGGTACCCGCGTCGATTCTGCTGCTGACCGACAAGGGCGTGACGATGAGCGGAGCGCCCACACGCGACGGCAACGTACTCGCCGGCGACCTCGATGCGGCAGCTTCGCGGCTGCGCACCACTCGGCGCTCGCAGGGGTTCTACGGCGCCGTCGACCGCCTGAAATTGTCCATACAGGCCCTCACCTCGCTCACCACGTATGAGCGGCAGCAACCGGGCAAAAAGCTGGTCATCTGGATCGGCCCCGGCTGGCCCTATCTCGCCGCGCCTGGCACCACCTTTAACGCGGACGCGTCGCGGAACCAGTTCGCGCTGGTCACCAGTCTTTCGACCGGACTCCGGGAAGCGGACATGGTGCTTTACAGCGTCGACCCCCGCGGGATGGACGACGCCGTCGGCTTCCAGACGACCTACTACCGGGGTTTTCTCAAGGGCGTGGCCAAGGAGAGCAAAACAAGCCTCTCCAACCTCGGCCTGCAGGTGCTTGCCTACCAGAGCGGTGGCCTGGTGTTGAACTCGAGCAACAATATCGCGGGCGAACTCGGGACCTGCCTGCAGGACACCGCAAGCTACTACGTCCTGACCATCGCATCGGCGGCGCCGGAGCGAGGCGTCGACTATCACGAGCTTGCCGTTCAGATCCGCAATCCTGGCCTGTCCGCGCGAACCCGCGCCGGGTACTACGCGCAGGCGCAGTAACCCGGCCCTGCTTGTTCTTAGCTTCTGCCGCACCCGGCCTGCAACCATCTCCCTTTCCCAGCATCACGCTCTACACGGCTGAGCCATTCGCCGCAGGAGCAAACCATGGAAATTGGCATCGACAGCTTCGCAGCCTCCGTTCCCGATCCCGCCACCGGCCTCATCGTCCCCCCGGCTCAGCGCCTCGGGCACCTGCTCGAGGAGATCGAGCTCGCCGACCAGGTCGGGCTCGATGTCTTCGGCCTCGGCGAACACCATCGGGAGGAATACCTCGACTCCGCTCCAGCCGTTATCCTGGCCGCGGCCGCCGCGCGTACCGGCCGCATTCGCCTCGCCAGCGCCGTTACGGTGCTCAGCGCTGCCGACCCCGTCCGGGTCTTTCAGCAGTTCGCCACGCTCGACCTGCTCTCCGGAGGCCGCGCGGAGATCGTTGCCGGCCGAGGCTCCTTCATCGAATCCTTCCCGCTGTTCGGCCTCGACCTCAACGACTACGACTCGCTCTTCGCTGAAAAGCTTGATCTGCTGCTCAAGCTGCGCGAGAGCACGCACGTGCACTGGTCCGGCAAGCATCGCGCGCCCCTGACCGGCCAGGGCGTGTACCCGCGTCCCCTGCAGAACCCCTTGCCCGTCTGGCTCGGCGTGGGCGGCACACCGCAGTCCTTCGCCCGCGCCCCCCGGCTCGGTCTGCCCCTGATGGTCGCGATCAACGGCGGGGAACCGCACCGCTTCCCCCCCCTGATCGCCCTGTATCGCGAAGCGCGCCGACC